>JBKPFI010000430.1:0-8765 GCA_046728775.1 Actinomycetota bacterium
GGGGAGCAGGAGCTCCCCGGCGGGCGTGAGCTCGACCTTGCGCGTCGTGCGGTGGAAGAGCTCGCAACCGAGCTGCGTCTCGAGCGTCCGGATCTGGGCCGAGAGCGCCGGCTGGGCGACGTGGAGCCGCTCGGCCGCGCGGCTGAAGTTCAGCTCTTCCGCGACGGCCAGGAAGTAACGCAGATGCCGGAGCTCGAGCTGCATCGCTGCAGGCCTCGCCTACATTCTCCACCGCAGCTGCTAGCTCGAGCCGGCGTGCGCGACCACGTCCGCGGCCTGTTCCACCGACAGAACGTCGGTGTTGATCACGAGGTCGTAGTGGGTCGGCGACTCCTCGTCGACCTCGTAGAAGCGCTTGAGGTAGTCGCGCCGGGCAGCGTCCTCGGCCTTGACCTTCCGCTCGCCGCCCTCGCCGAGCCGCACCGCGCGCGTCGAGGGCGAGGCCGTGACGAGTACCCGCAGCGCCTCCGGGCCGCGCGGGACAGCGTGAGAGGCGGCGTGCGCCACGATCACGACCCTCCCGCGCGCGGCCGTCTGCTCGACTGCCTCCCGGATCAGCGCCCGTAGGTCCTCGCTGCCGAGCTCCTGGGTCGCCCTCGGCGTGCCGACGCCGCCGAGCGCCCACGCCTCGCCGCCGCCCTGCGCGAGCGTGTCGAGCACACGCGCGACGAGCGAACGCCGCTTCTCCTCGTCTGCGATCTCGCCCGGGCCGATGCCTCCCTTCGCAGCCGCCTCCGCGACGATCTCGTCGTCGACGTAGAGGAACCCGAGCCGCTCGGCGACGAGCCTCCCGACCTCGTCGCCGCCGGCGCCCGACGCGTGCGAGATGCAGACGACCCTGCAGGCCACGGCCTTCGACGCTAGAACCGGCTGCGGCCGACGTCAAGCGCTTGGCATGCTTGCCCCCGGGATGTGGACCGCCGAGCACACCATCGAGACGACGGCCGAGCCGGAGGCGATCTGGCGGGCCTGGGCGGACGTGCCGCGCTGGCCCGAGTGGAATGCCGACCTCGCCCGAGCCGAGCTCTCGGGCGAGTTCGCGGCCGGGAGCACGATCCGCATGACCTCGGTCGACGGCGACTCGATCGAGCTGCGCATCGCGAAGGCCGAGGAGCCGCGGCTGTTCGTCGACGAGGTCGAGCTCGGCGGGGTGACGGTACGGACGACACACCGCGTCGACGACGCCGGCCCCGACCGCAGGCGAATCGTCTACCGCATGGAGATCAGCGGCCCGGAAGCGGACGCCGTCGGGCCGGAGCTCGGCCCCCAGATCAGCGGCGACTTCCCCGACGTGCTCGCCGCTCTCGCCGAACGCGCGCAGCAGGACCCACACCCGTAGCCGGCGCTTGATTTGCCGTTGAGCGAGTCGTATGTTCGCCTCGCGAAGCGGTTGCCAGCCGGCTGACGAGCCGGATCTCGCGGGCCCCGAGTGACGACCCGCCGACGCGTTGCTTCCGCTGGGTGACACGACTAGGGGGAGGTCTCGCACTGACCGAGTCATGTCCTGTCAACCGCTATCTCTGAGGAAATGGCGTTCGCCGACTACCTCACGGATCTTGCGACCGCAGCGGAGGGGCAGCGCCGGTACGGCTGCCATTGCACGCTGTTCCCGCGTAGCACGATCCGCGTGCTGCGCGCGTTGTTCCGCTCGTTCGATTCGAAGAGCCGGTTCTCGGGGTCGGCGTACGAGCGGAGGCAGTAATCGCCGTCCGGCAACCCCGTCACGTCCAGCTCCTGACCGCTGATCCGGGCGCCGTAGACGTCGCCCCAGCCGATCGAGATGCCGCCGACCGAGTCGCGCCGGCAGCTGCGGTAGTACTTGCGGCGCGGCGAGCCCGGCGCCTTCGGCAGCCGCAGCCTCGCGTCGAGCACGCACGAGCTCACCTTCTTCCCGGCGAGCAGCGCCGGCCCGCCCGGCAGGTTGCCGAGCGTGTACGCGGCGAGGGCCTCGAAGTGCCAGTGCTTGTGCGCCGGGTGGAAGCGCGAGCAGCCGGCCCTCCGCGTGCCGAAGTGGACGTCGACGCCTCGCGTGAAGGCGCCGTCGCCGTCGGTGTCGCGGTAGATGCGCTGGTACGACGTCCGGTCGTTGCCGACGTTGCCGTCGCCGTCGCAGTCGTCGGCCCGGGGCCGCAGCTCGAGCGGGCCGATCCCGACGTTGACGACCTCGTTCGAGAAGCGGATCAGGCGCTTCCCGCGCGGGGTCACCTGGAGGAAGATCTTGTAGGGCTTGCGCGTGACGAGGTCGGGGAGGAGAGCCGGCGAGGCACCGGTGCTCGCGGCCGCGCTCGGAAGCACGAGAGCGGCCGCGAGCAAGAGCAGGGCAAGCCGGCCGATCAACGGCGGAAGCGTAGGCCCTACTGCAGCTGGCCGAGCCGCTCCCGGTACTCGTCCGCGTTGATCTCGCCCCGCGCGAAGCGCTCGCCTAGGATCCGCTTCGCGGAGTCGCCGCCGTCAGGCGGGTAGCGCCGGCCTCGGCGCCAGAGCACGAAGATCAGGGCCCCGAGCAGCAGCGCCCAGAGGATCGGGAACACGATCCACCAGTGGCCGTGATGGTCCGAGCTGCTTGCGTAGACGGCGAGTGTCATGAGTGCCGACATGCTGTTCACCTCCTTGGTGTTCACACGGCCACGGTACGAGCGCACGAGGCGAGCCGAAACGCTCCCGCGATGGAACTTCGCCGTCCCCCTGCAGGAGGACGCAGATCCTCCCGCGGGACGACTCCGCGCAGGGCGGCCGTCGTTACCCTCGGAGGCGAGATGGCGTCGAAGCGCCTGGAGGTTTCGACCCGCGACGTCGTCGTCGCGCTGGCGGCGTTCGGGCTCACCCTGCTGCAGCTCGGCCTCGACCACAACGCCGACCGAGGCCTCGACGCGCTCGGGGGCGTTCTCGCCGCGCTGGCCTGCTTCCCGCTCGTTGCGCACCGGCGCTCGCCGCTCGGCGTATTCGCGGCGACGACCGCCGCGAGCGCCCTTCTCAACGGCCTCGGCTATGCGCTCGGGCCGCCGTTCGGCCCCACGGTGGCGCTCTTCTACGTCGCCGAGGACGAGCGGACTCGTGATCGCATCGTCGAGACGGCCGCCGTTGTGCTCGGATTCTTCGCCGTCCACGTCGGCGCGACCGCGGCGGCCCACAGCGGCTTTCCGACGACCTCGATCCTCTTCGGCGTCGTCGTCTGGGGCGGCGCCTGGGTGCTCGGTGACCAGCTCCGGCAGCGCCGCCGCCGCCGGGCCGAGGTCGAGGAGCGGATCCGCCGGTCCGAGCGCGACACCGAGCGAGAGCGCCGGCTCGCGGCGGCCGAGGAGCGGACGCGGATCGCGCGCGACCTGCACGACTCGGCAGCCCATGCGATCAACGTGATCCTCGTCCAGGCAGGCGCCGCGCGGCTGCTGCAGCAGCGCGATCCCGAGGCGACCCGGCGGGCGCTGACGACCATCGAGGAGGTCGCCCGGGAGACGATCGGGGAGATCGACCAGCTAGTCCACGGCCTGCGCGAGAACGGCGCGGGCGAGGAGTTGCCAGAGATCGAGCCGCCGACCGGGCTCGCCGCGCTCGACACCCTCGCCGAGAGGTACCGCGCCGGCGGGCTCGCGCTCGAGGTGCGCACCTCGGGCCGGCCGCGCCCGCTCGCCCGCGGCCTCGACCAGGCGGCCTACCGGATCCTGCAGGAGTCGCTCACCAACGCCGCCCGCCATGGGTCGGGTGCGGCCGAGGTCGAGATCCGCTTCGGCGAGAGCGAGCTCGAGCTGACGGTCTCGAATCCCGCCGTGCCCGGAACGGAGAGCGCGGGCGGCCACGGCATCCTCGGCATGCGCGAGCGCGCGGCCCTGCTCGGCGGAAGACTCGATGCCGGCCCCGACGGCGCCTCGTATCGCGTGCGCGCTCAGCTTCCCTACGGCGGGGAGGAGCAACCGTGAGCGCGCCGGTACGCGTCCTGCTCGTCGACGACGACGACCTCATGCGCGCCGGGCTCAAGGCGGTCCTCTCCAGCGACACCCGGGTCGAGGTCGTCGGCGAGGCGGGCAGCGGCCGCGAGGCCGTCGAGCAGGTGCGCGCGCTCCGCCCGGACCTCGTGCTGATGGACGTGCGCATGCCCGATCTCGACGGGATCGCGGCCACGCGCGAGGTCACGGCCGCGTCACCCGACGTCAAGGTCGTGATCCTGACGACCTTCGAGCAGGACGACTACATCTTCGGCGCGCTGAACGCGGGAGCCTCGGGGTTCCTCCTCAAGCGGAGCGGTCCGGAGGAGCTGCTCGCCGCGATCCAGACGGTCGCGGCGGGCGACTCGCTCCTGTCGCCGTCGGTCACGCGGACGGTCATCGACCGGATGGCGCGCCAGCCCACGCCCGAGATCGGCTCGAGCCGCCTGCTCGAGACCCTCACCCCGCGCGAGCGCGAAGTGCTCGTCCTCCTCGCCCGCGGCCTCTCCAACGGCGAGATCGCCGCCGAGCTCGTGATCGAGGAGTCGACGGTCAAGACGCACGTGAAGCGGATCCTGATGAAGCTCCGCCTGCGCGACCGGATCCAGGCCGTGGTCTTCGGCTACGAGAGCGGCCTCGTCCAGCCCGGCCCCAAGGCGACCCCCTAACCCTCTCGAGCCGACCCCGTACCTCCCGCGGAGGACAACCGATCCTTCTGCGGCGGTAGCCAGGATGCTCGGCCGCCACGCGACGATGACGGGGCAAGCGTCCGCTCGAACTCGATCTCGCCCGCCGTGTTGACGATTCGGATCGTCAGCGAGCCGTCGCGCGCGAGGTCGAGCTCCCCGAAGTTGAACCAGTGCTTCGCCTGCGACCACGTGGTCACGGCGCCCGACGAGGGCGGGCCGAAGAAGGCAAGCCGTTCCGGGTTCAGCGTCGTGTCGAAATCCGTCGTCGGGAAGATTCCGGCGTTCATCGGCCCCGTCACCAGTTCGTGGACGGCGAATGCCGGGTCATCCGCGAACGGCACGTAGCGGAACGCCTCGGCGAAGTGGACGTCGGTCGTGATCCAGACGCTGTTGCGAACGCCGTGTGCACGCATGAAGCCGAGGATGTCCAGCAGCTCGCGCTCGTAGCCCGTCGCCTGGTCGAAGTTCGCCCAGCCGTCCCGTCCGTTCGTCGGCGGGAACCCGGTCGGGATCGACATCGGGACGCTCGAGACGATCACCTTCCACGTTGCGTCGGAGTTCGCGAGCTGCTGCTTCAGCCAGGTCAGCTGCTCTCGCCCGAGCATCGTCTTCGGATGCGCGTCCGTGTCCGCTTCGAAGTTCGGGTCGCGGTACTGGCGCGCGTCGAGCACGATCAGCTCCAGGTTCTTGCCCCAGCGGATCGAGCGGTAGAGGCGCAACGGCGTGTTCTGGGCGATCGCGACCGGCGTGTAGTCGAGGAACGCCTGGAGCCCGATCGGCATCAGGTGCACGCCGGGGGTGTACGGAGGCGTGCTCCGCGTGTCGGTGAGCGGGCCGAAGTCGTTGACGACCTCGTGGTCGTCCCAGACGCCGACGTAGTCGGTGCGTTCGAGCAGCCGCTGAAAGCCCGTGTCCGCCCGGGAGTACCGCCAGTGAGCCCAGTAGGTCGCAAGGTCGGCCGCCGGCCCGAAGCCGCCCGGCACCTGCGCGTTGCCGTAGAGGCCGGTGCGTGCGCAGGCGTTGTCGGCGTAGATGATGTCGCCGAGGCCGACGAAGATGTCGGGCCGTCTGGCCCGGACGGTCTGCATGATCGGCATGCCCTCGACCGAGTCGCGGCAGACGTTCTGGCCGTTCAGATCGCCGCCGAAGTCCAGGCGCAACGGCGCCGCGGTGTGGCCCTCGGGTGCGGTGCGGAACGAGCCCTCCACCACCGGCCCATGCGAACCGCCGCGCGAGCCGAGGCTGAACCAGGCGCGGTAACGGTAGGTCGTCCCAGGCGTGAGGTGCTCGAGGGGAATGCGGGCGGTGAAATCGTGGTCGGCTCCCGCCGGTGCCCTCGCGATCCGGCCATGCCGCCCGCCGGACAGCGCGACGTTGAGGGTCGCCTCGCGGTCGGCGCGCGCCCAGAGCAGCGCCGACGACGCGGTGACGTCGCCGACGATCACACCGTGGGTGATCTTCGGAACAGGCCTCGCGTGCTGGACGGCGGCGACGCTCGCGCCGCCGGCCACGAAGCCCAGGACGACGGTCATCAGGATCAGCCCGAGAATCTTCGACATCGCTCCCTCCCGCGAAGTGGGACCGAATCCGCCGCAGGGCATTGTCTCGTTCGCCCGGAGTCTCTCCCGCCGCGGGGGTGCCAAAACCGCCTAGGGGATCGCCGCGGTCAGTCCTCCCAGGTCCAGGCCGGGTCGGGCTCGTCTCCGTCACCCGGGCCGGTGTTCGGCGCGCCGACGGCGATCACCTCGGCGCCGTCGGGGCCGCCCTTGATCCCGCGCATGACCTGCGGCGGCACGCGGACGGCACTGAAGGGTCGCAGCGGCACCACGTCGTCGCCGACCTTCATCTCGGCCGAGCCGCTGACGAGGACGTAGATCTCCTCCTGCCGCTTGTGCCGGTGCCCGTGGCTCTTCGCGCCTGGTGCGAAACGGAGGTAGCTCACGCCGCAGTGCTCGCACCCGAGCGCCACGCGGCCGAAGCGAAGGTTGAACTGCGCGGGGTCGAGCCCGAGGTTAGGCGCCTGGTCGTCGACTTCGGTCAGGTTGACGTGGCCGTATTCCGCCATCCGATCTCCTTGTCGAGGGACGCGGAACGTAACGCGCGCGCCGAGCGGCTTTCAACGGCCGCGAGCTGGCTTGAAGCACGGTGCCCGAGCGGCGATGATCGGACCCTGAGTCGTCCTTCGGACCGGTGGCTGCTGGGCGCGCGGTTCCGCTCGTCGGCGGCGAGGCTTTCCAGGCGCGCAGTCGAGGTCGTGCCGATCGACCTGCCGTCGTCCCCGCCTGCGCCTCCGATCCAGGCGGTCCCGACCTCCACCGCCGCGTTCCTCGGGCCGACTGCGAGCGGTCCCCACGACACCCCCGTTCTCGTGACGAGCATGGTCGACTACGAGCAGACGTTCGGCATGGCTGGCGCCGCCGACGACACCGGCGTCTCGGTTCGGCTCTTCTTCCTGAACGGCGGGCGGCGCGCGTACGTGGTCAGGACCGCCGATGTCGAGGGGAGTGGGCTCCCGTCGCTCGCGTCCGTCGACTTCGTCAACCTCGTCTCCGTGCCGGCGACCGCAGGAATGACGGCGGCGGACGCAGCAGCGACGGTCGACTCCGTGGCCGCCTTCTGCGAGGAACGGCGGGCCTTCTACCTCGTCGACCCACCCAGCTCGCTCACGTCCGCCGACGTCACCACCTGGAAGGACGAGCTCGAGCCTACGGCGAACGCCGCCCTCTACTTCCCCAGGCTCCAGGTCGACGACCCGGCCAACCCCGGCCAGCTCCGGAACGTCCCGCCCTCCGGCGCGGTCGCCGGTGTCATCGCGCGAACCGACATCCAGCGGGGTGTCTGGGCTGCTCCGGCCGGCATCGCGAACGGCGCCGTCCAGGGCGCGCGCGACGTGGCTACACCGCTACCGGAGAGCGAAAGGGCGCGTCTCGCTGCGGCGGGCGTCTGCCCGCTGCGGAGGTTCAGCGGCCAGGGCATTCGCGTCTGGGGCGCCCGGACGCTTGCGTCGGCCCAGGAGCCCGAGTGGAAGTACGTCTCGGTGCGGCGGCTGTTTCTCTTCGTCGAGGACAGCATCGACCACGGCACTCGGTGGGCAGTCTTCGAGCCGAACGACGAGCGTCTCTGGCGCTCCATCCAAACCAGCATCGAGGACTTTCTGTTCGGTCTCTACCAGAGTGGCGCCCTCGTGGGCCGCACGCCGCAGGATGCGTACTTCGTGCGGTGCGACCGGATGACGATGACGCAGGACGACATCGACAACGGGCGCCTAGTGTGTCTCGTCGGGATCGCGCCGGTGCGTCCCGCCGAGTTCGTGGAGTTCCGGACGAGATGGAGTCTCGTTCCGTGAGCCCTAGACCGCTCGTCAGCGCCAGATAGCGCCTATGCGCGACCTGTGGCCGTCCGGCAGCGGCAGCGCTTCTCCACGGGCATACCGCGTGGCGCTCCAGGCGACGACCGCGGCGTCGAGAACGTCCTCGATCGGGTAGGGGAGGTCGGGCAGGTCGATTCCGGCCTCCGCCAGGCCGCGCCTCCGCTCGGACGCACCCGGCGCGGTCCGCTTCGAGGCTGCCGTTCGGCCGAGCAGCTCTCGGAACGACACCTCGGGGTGAACCTCGACGATGCGCTCGTCGGCCTCGGCGAGCCGGGCGATCTCGACGATCCGATGCCGCATGCCGAAGCTCTGGATGCTCGGCCTCGGCCAGCCGCGTTCCGTGCAGAGCGCCTTCGCCTGCTCGTACGTCTCTGCCTCCAGCACGAGCCGAGGGAAGGTGGGGAAGACGCTCGAACGGCGCTCGCCCACGAACCTCCGTGCCTCCAGATCGGCCTCGCGAGTGGGCGCCTCGGGGCACCCGATCGGGATGTCGACGCCGATCGCGGAGGCGTCGGGCCATGACTCGACGAGCGTCGCCGCGGATCCGAAGCGCGCGCCCGCGAAGCGCCCGCCGTCGAGCACGATGGCGAGCCAGCGACCGCGGCAAGCGTCGAGGCCAATGGCCTTCATCCGAGTTTCCACTACCCGGAGCTACCGGCTCCGATCGGCGCTCAGAATGCGTTCGCGGCCGACTTCCACTCCCGGAGGCGCTGCGCGATGAGCTGGGCCCGCTCGTCCTCGCTCCCGCCGTCCAGCACCTGGAGGTCTGAGGGGTCGGCTCGAAGG
>JBKPFI010000025.1:0-2037 GCA_046728775.1 Actinomycetota bacterium
CGCGCCTCTCCGACCTGACGCGGCGCGCGGCCTAATTCTATACCTCCCGCATGGGGGTTGCGCGCGACCTGGCGCGCGTGGTCGCGCGGGCCCACGAGCGGCTGGTGAAGGAGCTGCTGCCGGTGCTCGACGACCTCGAGCGGGCGCTCGCAGCCGCGGAGGAGCACGAGGAGGCCAAGCTCGAAGAGGGCGTTCGCCTCGTGCACCGTGAGCTCGCGGCGGCGCTCGAGCGCGAGGGCCTGGCCGAGATCGAGACGAACGGGCACTTCGACCCGCACGTGCACGAGGCGCTGCTCTCCCAGCCTTCGGAGGCGGACGAGGGCTCGATCATCGAGGTCGTGCAGAAGGGGTACCGCCTCGGCGACCGGGTCGTGAGGCCAGCGCGTGTTGTCATCGCGGCAGGGCCGCAGGAGGACGATGGCGACCGTTAAGGACCTGTACGAGACGCTGGGCGTCGCCAAGGGCGCGAGCCAGGACGAGATCAAGAAGGCGTACCGGAAGCTCGCGCGGCAGCACCATCCCGACGCGAACCCCGGCGACGCGGCCGCGGAGGAGCGGTTCAAGGAGGTGCAGCACGCCTACGACGTGCTCTCCGACCCCGAGAAGCGCAAGCAGTACGACCGTTTCGGCGCTGCGAACGGGCGGCCGGGGCCGGGCGGTGGGTTCCGGTTCGACACGGAAGGCTTCGACTTCGCCGACCTCGGCGATCTCGGCGACATCTTCGGCGGGCTCTTCGGCGGCCGGGGGGGCGCACAGCAGCAGCCGCGCGGCCGGCGCGGGAGCGACCTCGAGGTCGAGGTGCGGCTCGCGTTCGAGGACTCGCTGCACGGGGTCGAGACGACCATCCCGGTCGAGCTCGAGACGGCCTGCCGGGAGTGCGGTGGATCGGGCGCGAAGCCCGGCACCGCGCCGTTCCTCTGCCCCGAGTGCAAGGGCCGCGGCGTCACCGCCGAGAGCCAGGGCCTGTTCGCGCTCTCGCAGCCGTGCCCGCGCTGCCGCGGGAACGGCACCGTGATCGAGGAGCCGTGCCCGACGTGCCGCGGGAGCGGCCGCGAGCGGCGGACGAAGCGCTACACGGTCAAGATTCCCGCAGGGGTCAAGGACGGCTCGCGGATCAAGCTGCGCGGCAAGGGCGAGGCCGGCTACGGCGGCGCCGAGGCGGGCGATCTCTACGTCGTCACGCGCGTCACCCCGTCGAAGGTCTACTCCCGCCGCGGGAACGACCTCGTCGTCGACGTTCCCGTCACCTACTCCGAGGCGGTGCTGGGCGCGCAGGTGGAGGTGCCGACGCCGGACGGCCCTGTGACGGTGAAGGTCAAGCCCGGCACGACCGACGGCACGCTGCTGCGCGTGAAGGGCAAGGGCGCGCCGAAGCTAAAGGGCTCGGGCAAGGGCGACCTGCTCGCGCGCGTGAAGCTGACCGTCCCGAAGAAGCTGAGCAAGAAGCAGCGCGAGCTGATCGAAGAGCTGCAGAGAGCTGGAGGCTGATGGACGAGCGCCCGCGCTACATGATCTCCATCGCTGCCGAGCTCGTCGGCATGCACCCGCAGACGCTGCGCATGTACGAGCAGAAGGGCCTCGTCCGGCCGAAGCGCACGGCGGGGAACACGCGCCTCTACTCGGAGGCCGACCTCGAGCGGCTGCGCCTGATTCAGCGGCTGACCAGCCAGCTCGGGCTCAATCTCGCCGGCGTCGAGGCGGTACTCGACCTCGAGGAGCAGCTGCAGCGGATGCACGCGCGGATGGAGCGGCTCGAGCGCGAGATGCGCGAGGCGATCGCGCAGGTGCATCGGCAGTACCGCCGCGACCTCGTTGTCTACGACCCGACAGAACTACCGAAGCGAAAGTGGACTTCAACAAACTGACCCTCAAGTCCCAGGAGGCGGTCGCCGCGGCCCAGGAGCTCGCGCGCCGCATGGGCAACCCCGAGCTCTACCCGGAGCACCTGCTGCTCGCGCTGCTCGACCAGGAGCTGCCGCAGCAGCTCGTGCCCGACGCGGCAAGCCTGCGCGCGCAGGCCGAGGCGGCGCTGCGCAC
>JBKPFI010000455.1:0-1495 GCA_046728775.1 Actinomycetota bacterium
ACGCCCTGGTGGGCGAGGTCGCGCAGGCAGATTCGGCAGAGGCCGAACTTCTTGTACACCGCGCGCGGGCGGCCGCAGCGGTTGCAGCGCGAGTACGCGCGCGTCTTGAACCGCTGAGGCTTGCGCGACTTCTCGATCAGCGCCTTGCGTGCCATCTACTGCTGCTCTCCTTGGTCGTCTCGCTGGAACGGCATCCCGAGGGCGCGCAGGAGCGCGAGGCCCTGCTCGTCGTTCGCCGCCGTCGTCGTGATCGCGACGTCGAGGCCGCGGATGCCTGCGATCTGGTCGTAGTCGATCTCGGGGAAGATGATCTGCTCGCGGATCCCGAGCGAGAAGTTGCCGCGGCCGTCCATCGAGCGCGGGCTGAGGCCGCGGAAGTCGCGAATGCGCGGCAGCGCGATCGAGACAAGACGGTCGAGGAACTCCCACATGCGGGCTCCGCGCAGCGTCACGCGCGCGCCAACCGGCATGCCCTCCCGGACCTTGAAGCCGGCGATCGACTTGCGGGCGCGGCGCACGTGCGCGCGCTGCCCCGCGATCGTGGTCAGCTCGTCGATGGCGCTGTCGAGCACCTTCGCATCGGTCTTCGCCTCGCCGACGCCCATGTTGAGCGTGATCTTCTCGAGCCGCGGCACCTGCATCAGTGAGGTCAGGCCGAGCTCCTCCTTCAGGCGCGGGCGGACATCCCGCTCGTAGGCGGTCTTTAGCCGCGGCTCGTACCCGGTCTCCGTAGCGCTCATTTGTCGATCTCCTGGCCGCAGTCGGCGCGCTTGCAGACGCGCACGTAGGTCTCCCCGTCCTTGACTTCCTTCTTCGCCATCCCAATACGCGTCGGCCGGTTGCAGGTCGGGCAGACGAGCATCACGTTGCCGATCGGGACCGGCGCCGGCTTCTCGATCACGCCGCCCGGGATCATCTGCGTGCCGCCCATGCGGTTGGCGTCGCGCATCGGGCGCGGGCGCGTGTGCCGCTTGACGACGTTGAGGTTCTCGACGACGACACGTTGCTCGCGCGGGCGCGCCTCGATCACGCGGCCCTGCTTGCCGCGGTCCTTGCCCGAGAGCATGTGGACGAGATCGCCTTTCCTGACTCGCATCTTGTGACTCATCACAGAACCTCCGGGGCGAGCGAAACGATCTTCATGAAGTTCTTCTCGCGCAGCTCGCGGGCGACCGGGCCAAAGATGCGGGTGCCGCGCGGGTTGCGTGCGCTGTCGATCAGCACTGCGGCGTTCTCGTCGAAGGCGATCGACGTGCCGTCGTTGCGGCCGAACGGCTTGCGGGTCCGGACCACCACGGCCTGGACGACTTCGCCCTTCTTGACCGCACCTTGCGGGCTCGCCGTCTTCACCGTGGCGGTGATGACGTCGCCCACACGCGCGTAGCGGCGGTGCGAGCCGCCCTTGACGCGGATGCAGAGGATCTCGCGCGCGCCCGTGTTGTCGGCGACGCGCAGCCGGGACTCCTGCTGGATCATCGGTGATCCTCCCAGTGAC
>JBKPFI010000076.1:0-3649 GCA_046728775.1 Actinomycetota bacterium
TCGGCTGGCCGGGTCGGTTTGCCCCGGCCCGGCTAGCCGGCGCGGGCCCTGAGCCAGATCTGCGTCCAGAACGGCGCGAACAAGCGGAAGACGACGGGCTCGGTGAGGTGGATGAGGATATCGGCGGCTGCGTTCGAGTAGAGCCGCTTGCCGTTGGGGTGGAAGCGGCGGATGTCGGCGAAGCCCTCGTTTCCAAGCAGGCGTTTCAGGCGTCGCGAGCTGTAGCCGAGCTCCGTCGTCCCGTACTCGGCCGAAGCACCCCGGCCCTGGAAGCGCTGCTTCCAGTTGGGCTCGGCCAGGAGCAGGCGGCCCCCGGGCTTCAGCGCCCGCTGGGCGGCGGCGAGAACGAGCTCGGGGCGGCCGCTGTGGTGGAGCGCGTCGTAAAGCAGGCCCGCGTCGAAGCGGCGGCCGAGATCGAGCTGCTCGTAGTCGCCGGCCTCGAAGCGCGCGTCGAGCCCTTCGCGCTCGGCCTCCGCGCGGGCGATCTCGATCATCTCCGGCGAGATGTCGTAGCCCTCGGCGTGGACACCGTGGCGGGCCGCCAGGCGCGTCATCCAACCGGAGCCGCAGCCGAGCTCGACCAGGCTGGAACCGGCGTGCAGGTCGAGCAGCTGGAGGACGTAGCCGAAGTCGATCAGCAGGCGCGCCGTTTCGCGCGGGTCGTGTCCGAACGGCTTGGAGCGGATCCACGCGCGTCCTTCCTCGCCGACGGCGGCGGGGTAGTCGATCTCGGCCTGCTTGCGCTCGTCCGGCCCCACGGCGCTGATGCTACGTGCCGAGGCGCGCTCCAATCCGCGCCCAAGTAACAGTCTGTTACTTGCTCTCAGCCGCCGATCACGACGGCCAGCTTGGCGCCCTTCAGGTCTTGCCTGCGGAGACCGTCCAACGGGGAGACGAGCCAGATCTGCAGGTCGCGACCCAGGCGCTGGGCCTCGGCGCGGAGGCCGGCGCGGTACATGATCACGCTCCGCCCGTAGCCGCTCCGTGGCGCGTTGCCGACGAGGCGGATCTTGTAGCCGCGCGCGCGCACGCGCGAGGCCTCGGCCGCGGCGGCCCCCGAGACGCCGTTGCCGTTCAGGACGGTCACCGTAATGGAGTGCCGCGGCAGCAGCGGCCGGACCGGGGCCTTGGACGACGGCTTGGCCGCCGCGGGTGTAGTCGCCTCCGCGCGCGCCCGGTGCATTACCGGCTTCGCCAGGAGCGCGATCCCAACGGCCACGAGCCCGAGCAGCTCGAGGGTCGCGATCCCTGCGGCGACGACGGCGATCGTTCGCCACGGGTGGTTGGTTCCGGACGGGTTCGAAAGGGCATGCTCCACGGCGGACGGTCCGATTCGCCACCGCCAGCCTCGCTCCTGCTACCGAGCTGAGGGCTTCATCCCGCCCGGATGATGACCACGGAAGCGGAGCCTGAGAAGAATCGCCGCAGCAATCACAAACCGGCAGAGAAGGGAGTGGGAAGTGGCAACACGAGCAGAGATCGGGGCACCGGCGAGGAGCACCGCCTGGACCGGCTGGATCGGCTTCGCCGGCTGGTTCATGATCATCATCGCGATGCTGGACTTCTTCGAAGGCCTGATTGCGATCATCCGGAGCGAGTACTACGTCCTGGCCCCGAACCAGATCATCGTCTTCGACACCACGGCCTGGGGCTGGATCATCCTGCTCTGGGGAATCGTGGTCGGCTGCGCCGGCTTCGGGCTGCTCTCCGGAGCGAGCTGGGCCCGCTGGTTCACGATCGTCGTTGCCAGCATCAACTTCATCGTCCAGCTCGGCTTCGTCGGCAGCGCCCAGTACCCGCTGTGGGCGCTGACGGTGCTGGTACTGACCGGGGTCGTCCTCTACGCGCTGATCGTGCACTGGGACGACGTCCGGGCGCTCCAATGACGCGGGGGTTTGCAACTGCACGGCACGCCAAGGAGGCACGCACATGAGTGAAAACGACATCGAGCTCGGCCCGGTCGACTACGTGATCGTCGAGTGGCCGCGCGGGAAGGAGCCGACCGGCGAGGGCCTCGACCTGCTCGTCGGCCTGACGGAGCAGGGCATCATCCGCGTGATCGATCTCGCCTTCGTGACGAAGGAAGAGGACGGGACCGTGAAGGGCCTCGCGATCACCGACATCGACTCGGACGGCAGCCTCGACCTCGTCCAGTTCGAGGGCGCCTCCTCGGGTGTCCTGGGTGAGGACGACTTCGAGGAAGCGGGCGCGGCGCTGGAGCCCGGCACCTCGGCCGCGATTCTCGTCTACGAGAACAGGTGGGCGGCGCCGTTCGCCGCCGCTCTGAGGAGGAGCGGCGCACAGCTCGTCGCGAGTGGGCGGATCCCCGTCAATGCGCTGCTGGAGAAGCTCGAGGAGCTCGAGACCGCACAGGCCTAGAAGAACACCACAGGAAAGGAGCGAAGGACGATGCCAGGACTACTCCGCGGAGTTGCCCGGACTGCGGTCGTCGCCGGCACCGCTACGGCGGTCTCGAACCGCGTCTCGCGCCGGCAGGCCGAGCGTTGGGCCGCGCAGGACGAGCAGTACTACGAGCCGCCGCCGGCGCCGGCTCAGGCGGCTCCCGCACAGCCGGACAAGCTCGAGCAGCTCAAGCAGCTCGGCGAGCTGAAGGCGTCAGGAGTGCTGACGGACGCCGAGTTCGAGGCGCAGAAGGCGAAGATCCTGGCGAGCTGAGGCGTCAAGCGGCGGCGTCGGAGATCCAGTTCCAGGTCCGGCGCAGCCCCTCCTCGAGCGACACCCCAGGGCGCCAGCCGAGCTCGCGCTCGGCCTTGCCCACGTCCAGCACGCTTCGCTGCAGCTCGCCCAGCCGCGCCGCCGCCGGCTCGGCTTCAAGCGACGACCCGGCCACGCGCCTGCAGAGCTCGTACAGCTCGACCACCGAGGTCTCGGCAGCCGTCCCGACGTTGTAGACGCCTCCGTTCCGCCCGAGCGCAGCCAGCGTCGCCTGCGCCACGTCGCCGGCGTAGACGTAGTCCCGCGTCTGGGTGCCGTCTCCGAAGATCCGAGGTGCCTCTCCCGCAGCCAGCCGGCCGAGGAAGATCGCGACCACCCCCGCCTCGCCGTGCGGGTCCTGTCGCGGCCCGTAGACGTTGCCGTACCGCAGCGAGACGTGCCCGCCGCCGTAGAGCCGGTTGTAGGCGGCCAGGTACTCCTCGCCCGCGAGCTTCGAGACGCCGTAGGGGGCCAGCGGCCGCCGCTCCGCCGACTCAGGAGCGGGCCGGTCGCACTCGCCGTAGATCGCCCCGCCCGTGGACGCGAACACGACTTGCGCGTCGTGCCGTCGCGCCGCCTCGAGCACTGCCACGGTCCCGAGCACGTTCACGTCGGCGTCGTGCACCGGGCGGTCGACGGACACGCGCACGTCGACCTGCGCGGCGAGGTGGAAGCAGACCTCCGGCCGCGCCTCGTCGAAGAGCGGTTCGAGGCCCTCGCGGAGGTCGTGCTCGACGAGCCGGGCCTCCTCCGGGACGTTCTCGCGCCTGCCGCGCGAAAGATCGTCGACGACCGTCACCTCGTCACCGCGGGCGAGCAGCGCTTCCGCGACGTGCGAGCCGATGAACCCCGCGCCCCCTGTGACGACAGCCCGCACCCGCCATATCCTACGGCTCCATCCAGCAATGTCCGCTCGCCCCTCGCCCGCTATCAC
>JBKPFI010000416.1:0-1591 GCA_046728775.1 Actinomycetota bacterium
GGCCAAGTGGCACGCGACCGAGTCCGCCTTCCGCGCGGCGCACCTCGCGATCCAGGTCCACGGCGCGTACGGGTACTCGGCCGAGTACGGAATCGAGCGCTACTTCCGCAACGCGCGGGCGCCGATCATCTACGAGGGCACGACGCAGATCCACAAGCTGATGCAGGCCGAGCACGCCCTCGGCTACCGGCGCCTGAACGGCCAAGACGGCGAGATCTCCCCGCTCGCCGCGTGGGCCCCGGCCCTCGCGCAGGTTCGGTGAGGACATGTCCCTTCGGGCCATGTCCTCGGGACAGTCCCTAGGCCGTGTCCAAAACGGTCAGGTGCGATACCGCCGCAGGGAACCGCCCGCCCGACCACGGCCAGTCGGCCGCGAACTCGCAGAGGCCGGCCTTGACCGGGTTCTCGAGGACGTAGCGGCACGTCCGTTCCCAGTGTTCGTCGTCGCGCATCACGCGTGCGGAGAAGCGGTTCTCGAACAGGTGCCCGGTCCGTCGGTGGCGGACGTTGAAGCGCTGCGCATAGACGCCGTTCAGCCAGTGCATCCCCCGCGAAAGCAGCGGCAACTGAGCGCGCACGACGAGGTGGAAGTGCGTGCTCATCAGGCAGTAGACGTCGTAGAGCCAGCCGTGGCGCCGCTCCGCCGCGAGCACGAGTTCGTGCAGCGCCTCCCAATCCGCCCGATCGCGGACGATCGGCGAGGAGTCGACGCCGCGCGCCGTGACGTGGTAGATGCCGTCAGCCGGGAGCTCGCGCCGCGCTCTGCGTGCCATGCACCGACGGTACGACGCTGGCGCGCGGCCATGCGCGGCCCGCGCAGGAGTCGTCACCGGAACGTAGCCCTTTCGGCACGAAGGGACTGTCCCTCGGACGTGGCCTGAACGGCCACGTCCGCGGTCACATGACCGGCATCTCCACCTTCGCCCTCGGCTCCACCTCCATCAGGCGCACGAGCAGCGGCGTCGCGGCCAGGATCGGCAGCCCGCAGATCGGCCACAGGATCTGGTAGCCGTTCGTCGCGTCCAGGTAGGGCCGCGCGAGGTCGATCGCGAGCCCGGCGATCGGCGCGCCCACTAGGAGCCCGATCCCCTTCGTCGTCGTCGCAAGGCCCGACACGGCGCCCCGATGCTCGACGGGAACGATCTTGTAGAGCAGTCCCCACGCCAACGTCATCACGGTGCCGCCGGCGACCGCGACGGGAATGATCAGCCCGAAGTACCAGTCGTGCCACTGCTGCGCGAGCCCGCCGACCAGATACCCGCCGCCGTAGATGAACGACGCGAAGAAGATCACGCGCGCGATGCCGAAGCGATCGCCCAGCCGCCCCGCGAAGATCGCCGCGATCACGTAGCCCACCGCCACGGCGCCGAGCACCGCCGACGACATCACCTTCGACTGGTGCAGCCCGTCGATGACGTAGAGCACGACAAAGGTGCGCGCGGCGGCGAACGTCCCCTCCCACGCCGAGTTCGCAAGCAGGAAGCGCCGCACGTCTCCGTCCTCCCAGAAGATGTGCCAGCTACGCCTGATGTAGGCCGCGAATCCCTCGAAGACGCGCCCGTGGCCGCCGTCCTCGCGGACGAGGTAGATC
>JBKPFI010000182.1:0-13848 GCA_046728775.1 Actinomycetota bacterium
CGGCAGCGCGTCGGACCTCGGGCTCGTGCTCGCCGCGTACACGATCGGCCGCGCATCCTTTGTCGCCATCGGCGGCGTCTGGGCGGACCGCCTGCCGCGCCGCGCGGTAATGATCACCGCCGACCTCGTCCGTTTCGGCACGCAGGCGGCGACGGCAGCGCTGCTCCTCGGCGATGCCATGCGCATCTGGCAGCTCGCTGCGCTGCAGGCGGTGGCAGGCGCGGCCGGCGGCTTCTTCGCACCGGCGTCGACGGCGCTGGTACCGCACACGGTCAGCCCTCCGCGCCTGCAGCAGGCGAACGCGTTGCTCTCGCTCTCGCAGAGCGCGACGAATGTGTTCGGCCCGGCCGCCTCCGGCGCGATCGTGGCCGCCGCGGAGCCGGGATGGGTGTTCGCGATCGACGCCGTCAGCTTTCTCGTCAGCATGGCGTTCCTCTTCGCGCTGCATGTCGAGGAGCACGTCCGCCCGCCCGCGCAACGGTTCTGGCGCGACCTCGCCGACGGCTGGCACGAGGTCCGGCGCCATCGCTGGCTGACGTCGGGTTTCCTCGGCTTTGCGCTCGGCAACGTCGGCATCGGCATGTACTTCGTGCTTGGGCCGCTCGTGGCGCGCGCCCACCTTGGTGGCGCACAGGCTTGGGGGTTGATCGTCACCGCCGGCGCGGTCGGCGGCGTGCTCGGCGGGATATTCGCCTACCGCTTCCGCCCGCGGCGCCCGGTCGCTGCCGCCTTCGCCGTCTGGTCGATCGGAGCCGCGCCCGTGCTTGCGCTCGTCCCGCCGCTGCCCCTGGCAGCGATCATGGTCGCGAGCGCGGCCTTCCTCGTCTCGATCGTCGTCGGGAACACGCTCTGGGAGACGGCCCTGCAGCAGGAGGTGCGGCCCGACCGACTAGCGCGCGTCGGCTCGATCGACTGGCTGCTCTCGCTCTGCCTGATGCCGGCGGGTCAAGCGCTGGCCGGGCCGCTTACCGGCCCGCTCGGCGTCCGCGGCACACTTCTGCTCGCGGCCGCGCTCATGTCGGTGCCGAACCTCTGCGTGCTCGCGTTCGTACGCGAGGTGCGCGCTCTGCAGCGGCAAGAACCTCTCGACCCGGCACTCGCTAGTTGAAGCGCTGCTGAGCGGCCTCGAGGCCCTCGGTCGCCATCGTCTCGACCGCGTCTGCCGACCGTGCGACCAGCGCCTCGACGTCCTCCTCGGGGCCGAACCTCGAGAGCACCCAGTCGGCGACCGGGCGCGGGTCGCCGCGGCCGGGCCGTCCTACGCCGATGCGCAGACGGAGGAAGTCCTGCGAGCCGAGGTGCTGCGCGAGCGAGCGCAGGCCGTTGTGGCCCGCGAGGCCGCCTCCGGCGCGCGCTTGCAGACGGCCCGGCTCGAGGTCGACGTCGTCGTGCACGACCAGCACCTGCTCGGGCGGCACCTTGAAGAAGCGAGCCGCCGCCGCCAGCGACCGGCCGGACTCGTTCATGTACGTCTCCGGCTTCAGCAACGCGAGCCGCAGCTCGCTGAGCCGTATCTCGCCGAGCGAGCCCGAGAACTTCGACCGCCACGTGCCGCCCTGCCTCCGCGCCAGCTCGTCCAGCACGAGCCAGCCGACGTTGTGCCTCGTGCGCTCGTACTCGCGCCCGGGGTTGCCCAGGCCCGCGACGAGGAGATCCATCGTCGAGGCTCGCTCGCCCCGACGGAAAAGACGCATCAGATGGCCGGCGTCAAGAGGTCGCCATCCTCGGGGTGCGAGCTCGCAGCTCTGGGGCGCGCCGGTGAGGCATTGCCGATGCTGGAGGCATCGGTGATGACTCGTCGACGCGAAGCGGCTGGGCGGTGAAGGCCGGCTCTGCCGGCTTTCGGCGTTCAGCCGCGGCCCAGACACGCGAGATCGCGCACCGAGCGCGCGAGCTCTTGGCGTCGGCCACCTAGTCCTCGGTGGTCTCTTGCTCGCCCGAGGCTTCCTCGGCCTCGCCCTCGGCCGGGGCCTCCTCGCCCTCGGGCACTTCGCCCTCGGGCAGCTCGCCTTCCTCGAGCTCCTCGCCCTCGACCTCCTCGGGCTCGGGCTCGACGATCCGCGTCGGCATCGTCACGGTCGCGAGCACCGTCTCCTCCGGATCGTCGAGGTACTTCACCCCGTCCTGCGCCCGCAGGTCTGCCAGCCTCAGCGTGTCGCCGATGGCCATGCCGCTGACGTCAAGCTCGAGGTGCTCGGGAATCTCCATCGGCAGCGCCTCGACGGTGACCTCGCGGTTGACCTGGGAGAGCACGCCGCCCTCGGTGACGCCGACGGGCTCGCCCACGAGCTCGACGACGACCCGGGCCTGGATCGGCTGGTCGAGCCGGACCTCCTGCAGGTCGATGTGCATGATCCCGCCGCGCACGGGGTGCTGCTGGTAGTCCTTGAGGATGGACGGATGGGCGGTGGTCTGGCCCTCGAGCACGACGTCGAGGATCGCGTGCAGGCCGCCGTCGCCCGTAAGTACCCGGCGCAGGTCGCGCTCGGGCACGCAGATCGCGTGCGGCGTCTTGCCGCGGCCGTAGAGGACGCCAGGGATCAGCCCCTGCTTGCGCAGGCGGCGCGACTCCGCGGAGCCTCGGCTCTCGCGCTCGGAGACCTGCAACTTGACTCGCTCGCCCGCCATCGGCGGCGGATTGTAGCTACGCGGTCAGGTCGGCGGCCATTTCCTCGAAGGCCGCCACGAAGGCGTCGCAGTCCTCGGGCGAGTGGGCGACGGTCAGCGTCCACTCCTCCTCGCGCCCGGGCGTCATGTAGATGCCGCGGTTCATGTTGTAGAGCCAGGAGAGGTCGGCCAGCTCCTTGTCCTGGTGGGCCTTGAACGACTCGTAGTCGACGATCCGCTCCGGCGAGAAAGTGACGCAGCCCTTGGCGCCGATCCCGACCGCGTAGCCCGGGAGGCCGTGGCGGTCGATCACGTCCTGGCAGCCACGGAGCAGCCGCTCCTCGCGCGCCTCGAGCACCTCGTAGCCCTCGGGCGTCAGCACCTCCTCGAGGCTGGCGCGCGCAGCGGCCATCGCGAGCGGGTTGCCGTTGAACGTCCCGACCTGGTAGACGGCGCCGCTCTCGACGACCTCGAACGCGTCCTCGGTGCCACCGATCGCACCGGCCGAGAGCCCGCCGCCGAGCGCCTTGGCGAGCGTCACCAGGTCGGGCGTGACGCCGAAGCGCTCGGTCGCCCCGCCGGCCGCGATGCAGAGGCCGGTCTTGACCTCGTCGAAGATCAGCAGCACGCCGAGGCGCTGCGTGAGCTCGCGGACGGCGTCGAGGTAGCCGGGCTCGGGGAGGACGACCCCGAGGTTCATCATCGCCGGCTCCATGATCACGCAGGCCGGCGGCCGTCCCTCCTCGAACAACCGCTCGATCCGCCGCTCCATCGCGCCGGCGTCGTTGAACGGCACCGCGACCGTCAGATCGGCGACCGACTGCGGGATGCCGCCGCCATACGGGAGCGACTCATAGCTCTCGCGGTTCCCGATCCGGTGGTACGGGACGCCGATCGAGACCATCACGTAGTCGTGGTGGCCGTGGTAGGAGCCGAAGATCTTCACGATCGTGTCGCGGCCCGTCTGGGCGCGCGCGATCCGGATCGCGTCCATCGTCGCCTCGGAGCCGGAGTTGACGAAGCGCCAGCGCGGAAGGCCCCAGCGCCGCTTCAGCTCCTCCGCCACGACGACGGCGTCCTCGGTCGGGGCGGCGAAATGCGTGCCCAGCTCGAGCCGCCGCCGGACCGCCTCGGTGATCGCCGGGTGTGCGTGGCCCTGCGGCATCGAGCCGAAGGCGTTGTGGAAGTCGATCCGCTCGGCTCCGTCGACGTCCCGGACGCGGGAGCCGGAGCCGCGCTCGAGGTAGATCGGCCACGGCTCACGTCGCTGGTACGCGGAGGCCACGCCGCCCGAGAGCGCTTGCCGGGCGCGCTCGTACATCTCACGCGAGCGCGGCGTCGACTCGTCGAGGCGAAGCCGCTCGCGCTCGGCCAGCTCCGCGATCCGCGCGCGGTCGAGCTCTGCGACGGCGGGTGCGCTCACGGGCGCATTCTCACGATGCCGGGCCGTTCGCGCCAGGCGCCCGGCCGGGCGAGCGCAACGCCCGCCCGGCCGGCTCGTCCGGCTACAGGTACGTGCTCAGGAACTCCTGGGCCGGAACGGAGTCCATTCGGTACTCGAGGTTCGGCCCGTCGCAGCGGTAGCTGAAGGTCCAGGTGTTGATCGCGACGACCGTTCCGTCGTGGAAGAGCGGGCCGCCGGAGTCGCCGAAGCACACGCCCCTGGTGATCTTCAGGAAGCGGTCCGGGAACGCGTCCCTTGCCGGAATCGCGCTCACGTCCCGGTAGCTCCTGATCCCGTCGAAGATCGTGATCGCCTTCGGCGAGGCAGCACTGCCGGTGATGAACGCGTCCGTGCCGTACCCGACCACCGTGAAGGTCTCGCTCTTCAGGTCGAGCCCGTCGAGGTAGCCGGGGCCGGCGATCGGTGCGGGCGCGATTCCCCCGACCGGTGCGTCGAGGAACACGAGCGCGATGTCCTCGTGGCCCGGCGAGAGGCAGGCCTGCTTCGAGTTGCCGAAGCACGGCCCGGCGGTGAACCAGGCCGGGTTGATGACGATGTGATCGACCGTCGAGTACGGAGCACCGCCCGCCGGATCGAACGAGATCCGCAGGTCGGCGGGTCCGAAGCCGTCGGAGCCCACATCGACGAGGAAGTCCGTGCAGTGGGCGGCGGTGAGCACGACGTCCGGGCGTACCAGCGTGCCCGAGCAGAAGTCGAACCAGTCGTCGCCTACGTGCAGCTGCAACACGCCGACGTTCGCGTACGTGTTGCCCGTGTCGGAGGTGCCGCCGATCACCGCTCCAGCCGGCGCGGCGAACACCAGCACGACGAAGGCCGCTGCCGCCGCGGCAAGCCGCGCGGCACCGTGAATCAACCGCATCTGTCCCCCCTTTTCAGAAGTCGGTTCGCCGCGGAACGCTAGCGGGCAGGCAAATTGGCTGCAATGTCGTTTGCGACGCAAGGGGGTGGCGGGATGAGCGAGCGGAGCTCTCTCGTGACGCGCACGGACTTCGTCTTCCTTCCGATCACGAGCTTCGAGAAGGCGGAGCAGTTCTACAGCGGCGTGCTCGGACTGGAGTGCTCGAAGCGCTACGACAACGACTTGGGCGGCGAGTTCGAGACCGGCAGCCTCTCGATTCAGGTGGTCGACGTCGCCAAGATCGGGCGCGAGTTCGAGCCGAGCAAGGGCGCGATCGCCCTCCACGTCGACGACGTGGCGGAGGCCCGGTCGGAGCTCGAGTCCCGCGGCGTGAAGTTCAACGGCGAGACGATGGACAGCGGCGTCTGCTACCAGGCGTTCTTCGAAGACCCCGACGGCAACGCGCTGATCCTGCACCACCGCTACGCGCCTCCCGGCGTGAAGCCGACGCAGGCGTAGCCCGCGGCTACTCGAAGAACGTGACGACGGCGAGGATGACGTAGAGCGCGATCAGAGCCACGCCCTCGAACCTGGTCGCCTCGCCGTCGCTCGTTATCTGCCAGAGGGCGATCGCCGTCAGGAGCAAGGCGCCGATGTAGACGGGGGCGAGCGCGAAGCTCATGGACGTCGCGAACAGGAACGAGACCAGCACGAGCGCAGGGAAGAGGAAGGCCGTGATCTGCGCGACGGAGTTCTTGATCACCGAGATGGCCAGGTCCGCCTCGCCCTTCAGCGCGAGGACGATCCCCGCGGTGTTCTCGACGGCGTTCCCCGCGATCCCGACGATCACCAGCCCGGCGAAAGCCTTCGGGACGCCGATTCGGTCCATCGCCGGCGTCAGAGCCGTCACGAACCAGTCGGAGACGAACGCCGCTCCGACCCCGGCGGCCCCGAGCAGCGCCAGGGCGAGAGCCATCGAGACGCGGGGCGCGCCGTGCGGCGGCTCTTGCTCCGCATCCGAGCGGATGTAGTCGACCAGCCAGACACCGTAGGTGGCGAGCAGGGCCACCGCGCCGACGATCGAGATCGCCTTCACGTGATGCGAGGCGCGGTCACCGGTGACGACCGACACGCCGAGAGCGACGATCAGAAAGCTCGCGAGCATCATCAAGATCGCGTTGTCCTTCGGCAGCCGCGGGTGAAAGCGCATCACGCCGTCCGCGCTCTCGTGGCAGCCGGCGACGATCGCGAGCCCGAGCACGAGGAGCGCGTTCGCGAAGATCGAGCCGAGGATCGACGTCCGTGCCACGACCACCTCGCCCGCCGAGAGCGCGAAGACGACGATGAAGAACTCGGGCAGGTTGCCGAGCGTCGACTGCAGCACACCCGTCACCGCCGGTCCGAAGCGCTCGCCCACCTGCTCGGTCGAGAAGGAGACGATCCACGCCAGGCCCGCGAGCGCCACCGTCGCGAGCACGAACGTCAGGATCGACGAGGCGCCGCCGTAGTGGGCGATCGCGGTGGCGGCCGCGACGGCCGCCGTCAGCGCGATCAGCGCCCAGGTCTTGCCCAGGGGCTGGACGGCGGAACGGCTCGGCTGAGCCGCTTCCGTCAGAAGAGCTGGTTCTCGCCGGCGAAGATCGCCGATACGGAGTCGTCGGCGAAGACGTTCAGGATCGTCTCCGCGAGCAGGCTCGAGACCGGGAGCACGTCGATCTTGTCCGGCCGGTTGACCGGGTCGATCGGGACGGTGTTCGTCACCGTCACCTGCTTGAGCTTGCTCGCGGCGATCTTCTAGAAGGCGTTGCCCGGGAACAGTCCGTGCGTCGCACAGGCGTAGACCTCGGTCGCGCCGGCCTCCAGCAGCGCCTCGGCTCCTGCGATCAGCGTGCCGCCCGTGACGACGATGTCGTCGCTCATGATCGCGACCTTTCCCTCGACCTGGCCGATCACCTCGGTGACCGAGGCCTCGTCGTGGCCGGGGCGCGTCTTGTTCAGGATCGCGAGGTCGCCCTCGAGCATCTGCCCGAAGCGCCGAGCCATCTTCGCGCGGCCCGGGTCGGGCGAGACCGCAACGATGCCCTCGCCCTGCAGGCCCTTGTCGCGGTAGTGCTGGGCGAAGAGCTGCAGCGCCGTCATGTGGTCGACCGGAATCCGGAAGAACCCCTGGATCTGGCCCGCATGCAGGTCCATCGTGACCACGCGGTCGGCGCCGGCGCTCTCGAGCGCGTCGGCGACGAGCTTCGCGGTGATCGGCTCGCGCGGGGCGGACTTCTTGTCCTGCCGCGAGTACGGGAACCAGGGCACAACGGCGGTGATGCGCTTCGCCGAGGCGAGCGTGGCCGCCTGGATCATGATCAGCAGCTCGACCAGGTGGTCGTTGACCGGCTGGTTGCCCGACTGGACGATGAAAACGTCGGCGCCGCGGATCGAGTCGAGGTAGCGGACGTAGGTCTCGCCGTTCGCGAAGGTCTTCAGCTGGACCTCGCCGAGCGTGATGCCGAGCTTGTCGGCGATCTGCTCGGCCAGCTCGGGGTTGGAGCGCCCGGCGAAGAGCATCAGGCGCTTCAGCGGCCCGCGCTCGATCCACGGCGTGCGCTCGGTCACGGGCAGAACGGGCTCGACGGTCTCGAGCCCCGGCAGCGTCGCCTCACTCACGTTCCCGCTTCCTTCGCACGTAGCCTTCCTTGTTCTCCTGCCGCGCCCGCGCGACCGCGAGGGACTCCGGCGGGACGTCCTTCGTGATCACCGACCCGGCCCCGACCCAGGCGCCGTCGCCGATCTCCACGGGTGCGACGAACGCATTGTGGACGCCGGTCCTGACGTTGCGGCCGATCTTCGTGCGGCCCTTCGGCCTCCCCGGTTGGTGGGGGAAGTTCACGGTGATGTTCCCCGCCGCGATGTTGGTGTCCGCGCCGATCTCCGCATCTCCGATGTACGACTGGTGCGGCACCTTCGTGCGTTCGCCGATGCGCGAGTTCTTGATCTCCACGAACGCGCCCGCCTTGGCGCCGCTCTCCAGGACGGTTCCGGGGCGAAGGTAACAGAAGGGGCCGACGAGCGCATCGGGGCCGATCTCGGCGTCGACGGCCACGACCTGCGGGCCGACCTCCGCGCCTTTGCGCACCCGGGTCGTTCCCTTCAACACGGTGAACGGCTGGATCGTGCAGTCGGGCTCCAGCTCGACGGCCGGCTCGATCCAGGTCGAGGCCGGATCGACGATCGTGACTCCCGCCAGCATGTGGTCGTGGTTGATCCGGTCGCGCAGGATCGCGGCCGCGGCGGCGAGCTCGGCGCGTGTGTTCACGCCCTCGGCGTCGGCGGCGTGCTCCGCCTTGTGGACGGCCACTCGCTCGCCCGCGCCGGCGAGGTCGCGGACGGTGTCGGTGAGGTAGAGCTCGCTCTGCGCGTTGTCTGGCTTCAGGCGCTCGAGCGCCGGCCAGAGCTTGGCCGCGTCGAAGACGTAGATCGAGGAGTTGACCTCTCGCAGCGCGAGCTCGTCGGGGCTTGCGTCGCGGGCCTCGACGATCGCTCGGAGGCCGCCGTCGCCGTCGCGCACGATGCGCCCGTACGCGCCCGGGTCGTCGAGCTCGAAGGACAGCACCGTCGCCGCCGCGGCTTCCGACCGGTGCGTCTCGACCAGACGCTCTAGGAGGTTGCTCGTGATCGTCGCCGCGTCGCCCGTCACCACCAGCACGTCGCCGGCGAAGCCGTCGAGGCTCTCGCGGGCGGCGGCGGCGGCGTCGCCCGTGCCACGTGGCTCCTTCTGCACCGCCACCTCGACGCCCGCGCCGTCGAACGCGTTACGCGCGTCCGGCGAGGTGACGACGACGAGCGGCTCCGGGGCGAGCTCGCGTACCGCCTCGACGACCCAGTCGGCGAGGCGCCGTCCGAGCAGCGGATGCAAGTGCTTCGGCGTCTCCGAGCGCATGCGCGTGCCGAGCCCGGCGGCGAGCACGACGGCTGCGAGCTTCCGGCCGGTCACGGCAAGGATGACTGGGGCGCCAGGATTCGAACCTGGGATCGCGGGACCAAAACCCGCTGCCTTACCACTTGGCTACGCCCCACCGAAGTCTCCTGATCGAAGAAGGCGCAAGACGGCCGCACCGGGCAGAGGCCCGCACGGCGCTTGGCTGCGCTCATTGCAGGACGAAGCTTAGCCGCGTTCGGAGAACAAAAAGAACAGCGCGATCGCCGCGAAGATCGCTGCGAGGACGAGCGGAAGCCAGCTGAGGAGGACGCCCAGGATTACGACCACGACCGCGAGCGCCTGCGAGGCGCCGCCGATCCAGGCGATCTGGCGAACGGTGTGCGAGCTCGCGCTTCGGCCCCAGAAGACGTAGATGGCCAGGATCGGGATCGCGATCGCGATCACCGTCCACTTCGTCAGGTTGGGCGAGACCGCGACGATGATGCCCTCGATGACCGCGATCCAGAGCACGATCCGGAACCGACGAGCCTGAAGCCAGCGGCCGGTCTTGGTCGTCCCATGCTCGATCGCGCCGCCGCCACCCTGCTTCAGCGACTCGTCGTAACTCATGCATCAACCGTACCAAGTGGGAACCGTGAGCCACGTTCGCCCGTGGGGGCGCAGCTCCCGCTCTGCAGCGGCCGCCGGGCCGCGGTGCAGGAAGAGGCCGTAGACGGCCGGGCCGGCACCGCTGACATCGGCGCGGAAGGTGCCGAGCTCGCGCAGACGGTCGGCGTACGGCGAGGACGCCAGATCGTTCGGCGGCAGCGCCGCGAGGTCGCGCGGCCGCTCGGCCCGGGAGAGCGCATCCGACAGCGCGGCGACGCGCTCCTCGAAGCCTCCGGCCCCGTCGCGGCGGTCGAAGGCGTCGTAGACGGAGCCGGTGGAGTCCTTCTGTTCATCGTGCGGCAGGAGCAGGACGACCCAGTAGTCCTGGGGGAGGTCGAGCGGCGTGAGGTCTGAGCCCGTACCCGTGCCGAGCTGGGGCCCCGAGCAGAGGAAGAACGGAACGTCCGCGCCGAGGCCGGCCGCGAGCTCGTGCAGAAGCTCGGGCGGCAGCGGTTGGGGGAGCGTCCCGTTCGCAAGGCGGATTGCCGTCGCGGCGTCCGAGCTGCCCCCGCCGAGGCCCGCGGCGGCGGGTATCCGCTTCCAGAGTCGGGCCTCCCAGCCCGGCTCGACTCCGGCAGCCTCGGCAAGGAGCTCGAGCGCCCGGCGGACGAGGGTGTCCTCCGGAAAGCCCTCGACGCGAAGCGTCGCCGCCGGCTCGACGGCGACGCGGTCGGCGAGGTCGATCCGCTGCAGCACCGTCGCCACCTCGTGGCGGCCGTCCTCGCGCTGTGGGCCGACGACGAGGGCGAGGTTGAGCTTCGCCGTCGCGGAGGCGCGTCTCATCGGGAGGTGAGCGCCCGGGCGAGCGCGACGAACTCCGGCGGCGTGAGCTCCTCTGCGCGCGAGCCGGGATCGCGACCGATCGACTCGAGTGCGGCGGCTGCGGCATCGGCGTCGGCGAGGCCCGCCAGCTCGAGCGAGTTCGCCAGACGCTTGCGTCGGTGCGCGAAGGCCGCGGCGACGAGCTCCTTCACGCGCGCGTACTCCGGCGGCAGCCCGTGCCGCCGGAAGGCGACGAGCGCCGACTCGACGTTCGGCCGCGGGCGGAAGACCTCGCGCGAGACGCGGTGGAAGCCGGTGCGTGCGGCCGCGAGCTGGACGAGAACGGAGACGGCGCCGTACGCCTTCGTCGACGGCTGCGCGAAGAAGCGGTCGGCGACCTCGCGCTGCACCATCACGCACCAGAGCCGCACGCTCGGCAGGCTGTCGAGGCTCTCGACGACGAGCGGCGTCGCGATGTTGTACGGGAGGTTCGCGACGAGCTTCGTCGGCGCCGGATCGAGCCCGCCGAGGTCGAGCCGGAGCGCGTCGGCGAAGTGGAGCTCGACGTTGGGATGGTCCGCGACGGCTTCGCGCAGGCGCGGCTCGAGCGAGCGATCGAGCTCGACGGCGTGGACGTGGCGCGCGCGGTCGGCGAGGTACGCGGTGAGGACGCCGAGGCCGGGGCCGACCTCGAGCACGACGTCCTCCGGGCCGAGCTCGGCCAGGCGGCCGATCACGCCGAGCAGGTTCTCGTCGACGAGGAAGTGCTGTCCGAGCTGCTTCTTCGCCGCGGGGCGACTCATCGCAAGGCGAAGGCTGTTGCGGCGTTCTCGTCGAGCTGCGCGGAGAGGGCGTCCAGGTCCTCGTTGCGCGCCTCTGCCAGGGCGGCGACGGTGTGCACGACGTTCGCGGGCTCGTTCGGCCGGCCACGGCGCGGCTGGGGCGAGAGGTATGGGCTGTCCGTCTCGGCGAGCAGGCGGTCGCGCGGGACCCGCCGCGCGGCCTCTCGAAGCTCCTCGGCCTTCGGATAGGTGACGTTCCCTGCGAACGAGACGAAGTAGCCGCGCTCGAGCGCGACCGGGAGCATCTCCGGGGCCGAAAAGCAGTGCATGACGACCGTTCCCGTAAACGGCTCGAGCGCCGCCGCGGTATCGCCGGAGGCCGCGCGCGTGTGGACGACGACCGGCCTGGAGAGCTCCGCCGCGAGCTCGAGCTGCCGTTCGAAGAGGGTGCGCTGGCGGTCGCGCGGCGCGTAGTCGCGGTAGTAGTCCAGCCCTGTCTCGCCGACTGCGACCGCGCGGTCGTCGCGCAGCAGCTCCTGCAGCTCGTCGAGCCGGCTCGCGTCCGGATCTCCGGCCTGGTGCGGATGGATTCCGAGCGCGGCGAAGACGCCCTCGTGCCTGCCAGCGATCGCGAGCGTCTCGCGGCACGAATCGAGCCCCGACCCCACGGAGACGATCCGCTCCACGCCGGCGGCGCGCGCTCGACCGATGAGCTCGTCCGCTGATTCCGCGCACGCGTCGAGATGCGCGTGCGTGTCGGTCACGCCGCGGCGGTCGGCTGGTCGACGCGCGGGAAGAGCGGGGCTGCGGCCGCGATGCCGTCCGTCTCGGGAGTGAGCCCGTATGCGATCCGGTCCAGGCTGAGCTCGACCGGCTGGCGGAGCGCGGCCAGCACGTGGGGTGCCGTCTCGGGGAGATAGGGCGAGAGCGCGACCGCCACGACCCGCAGGCCATCCGCGAGGTCGTAGAGCACGCCGTCGAGCTCGGCGGCCTGCGCCTCGTCCTTCGCGAGCTGCCACGGCGCCGTCGCCTCCACATAGCGGTTGAGCCGGCGCACGAGCTCCCAGATGTCCTCCAGGGCTCCGGTGAGGTCCCAGGCGTCGAAGCGCTCGACGAGCTTCCCGCGCAGCGTCTCGATCGACGAGTGCAGCTCCTCGTTCGGCCGCCCGGGCGCAACCCGGCCCTCCCGATAGCGGGCGATCATCGCCGTCGTCCGCGAGACGAGGTTGCCGAGGTCGTTTCCGAGCTCGCGCTCGTAGCGCTCGTGGAGACCTTCGAGCGAGGCGTTGCCGTCCTGGCCGAACGACACGGAGCGCAGTGCCCAGAACCGCACCGAATCGGCGCCGTAGACGTCGACGAGGTCGAGCGGGTCGACCGCGTTTCCGAGCGACTTCGAGATCTTGCGCTCGTCGAGCAGCAGCCAGCCGTGGACGAACAGCTGCCGAGGAACCTCGTATCCGGCTGCGAGCAGCAGGGCGGGCCAGTACACGCAGTGGAACCGGAGGATGTCCTTGCCGAGCAAGTGCCGGACGTCGGGCCAGAACCGCTCGCGGAGATCCTCGCCCTCCCGGGCGTAGGTGAGCGCGCTCAGGTAGTTGATGAGGGCGTCTACCCAGACATAGGTGACCTGCCCCTCGTCCCAGGGGATCGGCACGCCCCATGGCTGGCCCGCGCGGCTGACGCTGAAGTCCTCGAGGCCGCCCTCGATGAAGCTCCGCGCCTCGTTGTAGCGGAAGCGCGGCAGGACGAAATCCGGCCGCTCGTCGTACAGCTCGAGCAGGCGCTCCTGGTACGCCGACAGACGGAAGAAGTAATTGGTCTCCTCGATCCGCTCCGGTGGAATCCCGTGCTCGGGGCAGAGGCCGTCCACCAGATCGGCCTCGCTCTTGAACTCTTCGCAGCCGACGCAGTACAGGCCGCTGTAGACGTCCTGGTAGATGTCGCCGTTGTCGTAGACGCGCTGCAGGAAGTCTTGGACGAAGCGCTGGTGCCCCTCGTCCGTGGTGCGGATGAAGAAGTCGTACTCCGCATTGACGCGCTTAGGGAGTGCCCGCCACTGCGCGACGATCTCGTCGACGTATTCCTTGGGGTCTTGCCCCTGCTCCTCGGCGACGCGGTAGACCTTCGAGGCGTTCTCGTCCGTGCCGGTGAGGAAGAACGTGTCCTCGCCGCGCTGCCGGTGGTGCCGGACGAGCACGTCGGCGGCAATGGTCGTGTAGGCGTGGCCGATGTGCGGGCTCGCGTTCACGTAGTAGATCGGTGTCGTCAGGTAGAAGCGCATCGCTGTCAATGATACGAACGGCCTTGCTCCGGGCTCGAAGGCCGCGCCTACGCCTCTCGGCCCCGGCCGCCGCAAGCGCGAGGACGGGAAGCGCACCTCCGAGGCCCGCCCAGAGGAGCGGGAAGCCGCCCCCAGCAGCCGCGGCAGCGCGCGCCGAGGCTGCGAGCAGCGGCACGTCCGGTGCGCGAAGCCGCGGGTGCGGGGCGAGGCCCCGCGCGCTCTCCGACGGCGTCGCTCCTGATGCCGCACGCGACCCGGCGCTAGCACGAAGCCGAGCCGTGCCCAACTCGGGGCGCACGCCCGCGCGTGCCGTTGGCCCGATCTGCCGGCGCACGTCGCTCGACGACGTCACCGTCCCGGGCGAGGCAGCGTCGTTCGCCGAGGGAGCCGCCTCCGGTCGGACGACGAGCTTGCGGGCGCCGGCCCGAGCTTCCGAACGCAGCCGGTGCGGGCTCGGCGCCACCGCCTCTCGGGGCCGGGCGGCCGCCGCGCCTGCGGCCGCCGCGCGTGCATGCCCAGGCGCAGGCAGCGCAC
>JBKPFI010000336.1:0-3366 GCA_046728775.1 Actinomycetota bacterium
AAGAGCTTGTAGGAGGTGATCCCCTCGTCCGGCAGCGAGGCAAGCTCCTCGAGCGTCCCGCCTTCGGCCAAGTCCGTGACCGCCATGTGGTAGCCCATGTCGATCACCTGCTTGCCGTTGGCCTTCGCGCGCCACTCGGCGATAGCGTCCGCGAAGCTCGAGCCCTGCGGCTGGATGATGAAGTCGACGTGGCAGGTCGTCCCGCCGAACGCCGCTGCGGTCTGGCCGGACTCGACGTCGTCGATCGTGACCGTGCCGCCGAAGGGCATGTCGAGGTGCGTGTGCGGGTCGACCAGCCCCGGCAGCACGTACTTGCCGCTCGCGTCGATCACCTTGTCGGCGCTCATGTCGAGTGACTCGCCGATCAGCGACACCGTCTCGTCCTCGACGTAGATGTCGGCGACGTAGTCGTCGGCCGCGGTAATGACCCGGCCGCCCTTGATCAGAACTGACATCCCGGCCTCCTCGTCTCGCGCCAGTGCCTAGCCGCGAGCGTAGAGGAAATCGGGGCCTCCCGGAAAAGAGGCCCGACTTGGTCTAGGCGCCCCGAGGCGCGGCTTACGGTGCCGTCATCAGGAGGCGCGGGCTTCGCCCGCGCCTCCGTCTGAAATGACCGGTCGAAAACGTTGGCCTAGCCCTAGGCGCCCTTCGGCGTGACCTTGACCGTGACCTTCTTGAAGTCGTTGCCGTTGACGTCCATGCCTTCGGCCGAGACCTCGTCTTGCGCGTCCTGCGCGAGGTCGGTGCGGTAGGCGTCGGCGCTCGGCGCCTGCTTGATCACGCCGAACTGCTGCGCGATCTTGGCCGTTCGCTGGTACGCGGCCTTGTCCATCACGCCGATCCCCTTGGGAGCGGGCCAGATGAGTGCGTTGATCTCGTTCATCTGCCACGTCTGGTGACCCTTGCCGAGCGTCGGGCCGTTGTCGAGCACGATCTGCGTGCACTCCTGAACGTGGTCTCGGCGGTAGATCCAGCCCTTGAAGCTGGCCGCGAGGAACTTCTTGGCGGTCTCCTGGTTGTCCTTGTCGGCGATCCAGTCGCCGCGAACGAAGATGCCGTCCTCCAGCATGCCGGTGCCGACGCTCTCCATCTTGATGATGTTGAGGTCGCTCGGCTGATAGAGCTTCCCCGTCTTCGGGTTCTTCGTCTCGAGCACCTGGGCGAGCTCGTTGTAGGTCATGGCCGCAGCGGCGTCGACCTGGTTGTTGAGGAAGAGGTTCATGTCGAACGGCTGATTGACGATCGTGACGTCCTTCTTCGGGTTCATCCCGTTCTTGTTCAGCGCCGCGTAGAGCTCGTTCTCGTTCCCGCAGCACCAGACACCGACCTTCTTGCCGCGCATCTGGCCGATGGTGGTGATGCCCGAGTTCTTCCAGGTCAGCTCCGTCATGCCGCTGCGCGTGAAGACCTGCGAGATGTTGACCAGGTCCTGGCCCTTGTCGCGCGAGGCCAGCAGGCTCGGCAGCCAGTCGATCCCGAACTCGGCCTGCTTGCCCAGCACGACCTGCTCAGGCGTGATGCTGGGCCCGCCGACCTTGATGTTGACGTCGAGCCCCTCTTCGTCGTAGTAGCCCTTCTTCTTCGCGGCGTAGTAGCCGGCGAACTGAGCCTGCGTCACCCACTTCAGCTGCAGCGTGACCTTCTTCTTCGCTCCCCCGCTCTCGCCCTCGCCGCCGCTCTCCGACGATTTGCTCCCGCCGCCGCAGCCGGCGACGAGTGCGCCCACGAGCACGACCAGTGCCGCGAGCAGGAACCTGCGCTTCATTCGTACCCCTTTCGTATCGTCGACCCCGATCCGGTTCGCGCCATTCTGAACGCGTTTCACTCCGTGTGGAAGTCCCGGCGCGCAGGGTCCCACGAGGTGGTCAGGCGCTCGGCCAACGCGACGGCGGCGTAGAAGAGGATCCCGAACGCGCTCGCCAGCACGATCCCGGCCCAGGCGAGCGTGAAGTTCGAGTACGTCGACGCGTTGAGGATCGTCACGCCCAGCGCCGTCGTCGGCCCGCCGAAGTACTCGCCGACGATCGCGCCGATCATCGAGAGCACGCACGCGATCTTCAGTCCCGCGAACGTGTGCGGGAGCGAGGCCGGGATACGGACCCGCCGGAAGATCTCGGCGCGGCCGGCCGCGTAGGAGCGCATCAGCTCGATCGCGCGCGGGTCGACCGACGTCAGCCCGCGCAGCGTGTTGATCAGCACCGGGAAGAAGCAGAGCACCGCCGCGATCGCCATCTTCGAGAACGGGTTCAGCAGGCCGAACCAGTTGTTCATGATCGGCGCGAAGGCGATGATCGGCACCGCGTTCGCCGCGACCGCGAAGGGCATGAAGGCCGTTCCGAGCGGGCGGAAGGCCGCGAACACGAGCGCGACCAGGATTGCCAGGCCCGAGCCGAGCGCGAAGCCGCCGAGTGCCTCCTTGAACGTGTAGATGCCTGCGTGCCAGAGCGAGCTGCGCTCGTCCCACAGCGCGCGCGCGATCTCGGTCGGCTTCGGCAGCAGGAACTCCTGCACGTTGAACGCGACCACCAGCAGCTGCCACGCGACGATGCCTAGCGCGAAGACGAGGAGCGGTGGGCCCCAGTCGATGGCCCGTCGGCGCAATGCGACGGTCACGGCGCGTCCTCCGCGAGCTCGGGCTCGACCTGCGCGCCGCGGCCGGCGAGCCGTTCGCGCACCCCGGTAACGAGCTCGAAGAATCGCGGCTCCTCGCGCGTCTCCGCGGTTCGCGGGTAGCTCAAGTCGACCTCGACGACGTCCGCGATCCGGCCGGGCCGCGGCGACCTCACGACCACGCGCGTGGACAGGAAGACGGCCTCCGGGATCGAGTGCGTGACGAAGACGATCGTCGAGCCGCTCGCCTCCCAGATCCGGAGCAGCTCCATGTTCAGGCGCTCTCGCGTCATCTCGTCGAGCGCGCCGAAGGGCTCGTCCATTAGCAGCAGCGCCGGGTCGAACGAGAGCGCGCGGGCGATCGAGACGCGCTGCTGCATCCCGCCGGAGAGCTGCCACGGGTGGTGGTCCTCGAACCCCTCGAGCTCGACGAGCTCGAGCATCTCCTGGACGCGCCTGGCCCGCTTCTCGCGGCTCCAGCGCAGGAGCTCGAGCGGCAGCGCGATGTTCTTCGCGACCGTGCGCCAGTCGTAGAGCACGGCCTCCTGGAAGACGATCCCGTAGTCGTGGTCGAGCCGTGCGCGGTGGGCGGGCTTGCCGTTGACCTCGACCGTGCCGGAAGTCGGCTCGATCAGGTCGCCGATGATTCGCAGCAGCGTCGACTTGCCGCAGCCGGAGGGGCCGATCAGCGAGATGAACTCGCGCGGCCGCACCTCGAGGTCGATCCCGGTCAGCGCGGTCACGCCGGCCTTGAAC
>JBKPFI010000414.1:0-5975 GCA_046728775.1 Actinomycetota bacterium
AAAGCGTAGCCGCGGTGACAGCCAGCTCCCGCCGCCGCAGCCGACATGCGCGGCTGCGGCTCAGTCACGTTCTAGGGCGGGAACACCCGGTGAAAGTCGTCATGGCCGCGAAGCGGCCGGACTTTCACCGGTTACGCGCGCCGAAGTCGGCGGTGACGATCGTCGCGGGGCCATTGCCGTAGACCCCCGGCGCGCTCGTCGAGTGGACGGCGCCGACGCCGAGCTCGCGCCAGCGCGGCGTGAGGAGGTTCGCGCGGTGCGGCGGGCTGGCGAGCCAGAGGCGGAAGGCGCGCGCCGCGCCGATGGCGGGACCGCCCCAGACGAGGTTCTCGCCGACCGACCAGCTGTGGTAGCCCTGCGACGGATATGCCCGCGCGATGCGCTGCGAGAACGAGGCGCCGTTGGCGGAGTCGTGGCTGAAGTAGCCGAGTCGCGCCATCTCCGCCGAGTGCCCGCTCGCCGCACGAGTGAGCCCGGCGGAGACGCGGAGACGCGGGAGGCCGTGCGAGGCGCGGAAGGCGTTGATCTGAGCGACGAGCGCCGCCTGCAGCGGCGCCGTGTGGGTCGTTGTGCCGGCACGCCCGGCGCCGGCAGACGGCGCGAGCGCGACCGCGAGCATTGCAGCCAGAGCCGCGACGGTGCGCATAGACGCGCGATCGGCACCGCCTCGGAGGCCGAGGATCCACCGAACGGGGGATCAGAGCGCAGCGGGAGCGCGGCCGCGGCGGTGTTCGAGCCAGTCGACGATCAGCACCTGAATCGAGCCGGCCACCGGAATAGCGCCGAGTGCGCCGAGAATGCCCGCGAGCTCGGCTCCGATGAGAATCGAGATCAGCACTGCCAGCGGCGAGAGCTGCACGGTGCGGCCGTAGACCACCGGCTGCAGGAGGTGGTTCTCGACCTGCTGGTAGACGATGAAGAAGGCGACGACCACGATGCCGGCCGGGATCGAGTGCAGGAAGGCGACGGTGCCGATCAGGATCGCCGCGATCGTCGCGCCCGCGAGCGGGATCAGGTCGAGGATCGCCACGATCAACCCAAGCGCGACGGCGAAGGGAACGCCCATGATCAGGAGCACGATCGTCGTCAGGCCCCCGGCGATGAGGCTGATCAGGAGGTTGCCCGTTACGTAGCCGCCGACGGTGCGGTAGATGTCGTTGCCGACCTTGCGCCAGCGCGGCTGCGACTGCTCCGGAAGCAGCTGGTAGAGGCGGTCGACCCAGCCCGGACCTTCGAGCAGCATGAAAAACGTCATGAAGAGGATCGTCACCGTCGCGACGACGATCGTGATCACGCCTTTGGCGACCGAGACGGCGACGTCCGAGAGGCCGAGCACCTTGGTGGCGCCGCCCTCCCTGACGGCGTCCTGGATCCGTTGCTGGATGTGGTACTTGGTCTCGAGGAAGCCGAGCCGGCCGCGCCCGTGCGTGATGTCGCGCACGTAGTCGGGGAGGTTCTGGACGAAATCGTTCGTCTGGTTCACGAGCGTTGGGATGAACAGAAAGCCGATCCCGACGATGCCGGCGAGCGCCAGGAGGTACGTGACGGCTGTCGCGGCCCCACGACGTTTGAGCCCATGCTCCTGGAACCACCCGACAGCCGGGTTGAGCGCCAGCGCGAGGAAGAGCGAGATCAGGATCCAGGTGAGGACGTGCCGCGCGATCCAGATCACCTCGAGGACGACCGCGACGGCGATGATCGTGCCCAGCAGCGACAGGACGGTGCGCAGCCGGAACCGGACCAGGCGCTCCGGGATCACCGGCCCAGGATCGCGGAGCGGTCGGACGATCGGGGCCGCGCGCCGCTACGCTTGGCCGAGTTGCGGGCGTAGCTCAATGGTAGAGCCCTAGCCTTCCAAGCTAGTTATGAGGGTTCGATTCCCTCCGCCCGCTCTCTTGACGGCGGAACGAGGACGCCGGCTGCCTAGGTCAGAACGAACAGACCAGCAGCACGATGATTCCGATCGCGGTCGCGGAGAAGACCGCGGCAAGGGCGCCTGCGGCGATCGGTCCGACGGCGATCAGCGCGAGGGTCCAGGTGATAGGCACGGTTCCGGCCGAGGTTAAGCCCGGTCCAGCTCGCGCACAAGCTCTCCCACGCGCTGCGCGATCTCGTCACGGAGGGACCGCACCTCCTCTAACGGCATCGTCTTCGGGTCGGGCAAGTCCCAGGCGACGTAGCGCTTGCCCGGGATCACGGGACACGCGTCGTCGCAGGTCGCAACGACGACGTCGGCCCACTCGACGAGCTCGGCGTCGAGCTTGCGAGGGATGTGGTCGGAAGCGTCGATCCCGATCTCCCCTAGGGCCTCGAGCACCTGCGGATGGGCCTCAACCCCCGGCGCGCTTCCGGCAGAGCGAGCCTCGTGGTGCCCTGCGGCCTCGCTCCGGAGCAAGCGCTCGGCCATCACCGAGCGACCGCTGTTCCCGACGCAGACGAAGAGAACGTTCACGCCGACTCCCGCGAGACGTGAAGCTCCGCCGGCCGCGTCTCTTCGCCGCGCAAGGACTGGTACACGAGCGCTCCGAGGGCCGCCCGGAGCAAGGGCGCTGCCGTCGGGGTCGCAGGGACAGGCGCTCGTGTCACGGGTCTGGAGCCCACGACCCAGGCCTAGCAGCAGCCTCCGCCGGCGGCCGTCTCGACCAGGGGAAGCGTCTTCGGCTCGAGCCGCGAGGCCTTTACTCCTTTGACGATCGCGCCGTGCATGCCGTCCGCGACCTCGTGCGTGAACTCGACCGAGACCTGCTCGAAGCCCGAAGCGTCGAGCCCGGCGAGGTACTCGCTCTTCGAGAGCGCGCCGGCAATGCAGCCCACGTAGCTGCCGCGCTCGGCCCGCTGTTCGGGCGTCAGGTGGTCCTCGGCGACGACGTCCGAGATGCCGAGCCGCCCGCCCGGCCTGAGCACACGTCCCATTTCGGCGAGCACGGCCGGCTTGTCGACCGAGAGGTTGATCACGCAGTTGGAGATGACGACGTCAACCGATTCCGTGGGCAGGGGGATCTGCTCGATCACGCCCTTGAGGAAGTGAACGTTCTGGACGCCCGCGTCGGCGGCGTTCTTGCGGGCCAGCGCCAGCATCTCGTCGGTCATGTCGAGTCCATAGGCCGTTCCGCCCGGGCCCACGCGCTTGGCCGACAGGATCACATCGATTCCGCCGCCGGAGCCGAGATCGAGGACAACCTCGCCCTCCTTCAGATCGGCGACCGCCGTGGGGTTGCCGCAGCCGAGCGAAGCGAGCGCTGCCGCGTCCGGCAGCTCGCCGCGTTGCTCGACGTTGTAGAGCGACTCACCGAAGTCGGTGGGCTTTCCCTCGCAGCAGGAGCCGTCGCCGCAGCTCGCGTTCGAGCCCGTGCCGGCCACACGGGCGGCCTCGGCGTAGCGATCGCGGACCTGCTGGCGCAGGGCCTGGGCAGAGTCGGTGCTCATCAGGTGACCTCCGGGATGCGAATGAGGCTCTCGAGCTTGGCGAGCGCCTCGGTGTTGAGTGAGAAGTACGCCCACTTGCCGCGCTGCTCGCGCGCCAGCAGGCCGACCTCGGTCAGCTTCTTCAAGTGGTGGCTCACCGTCGCCTGGCTGAGCCCCAGCGCGGGGACGAACTCGCATGCGCAGACCGGCTCGCCGCTGGCGGCCAGGACGCTGACGATCTTCACGCGGGCCGGATCGCTCAGCGCCCGGAACACCTGGGCGGTCGCGTCTGCTTCGTCGTTCGCCAAGGAGGGCGTCCCGAGCGGACGGCAGCAGTCGATGAGCTCGAGCGTGCTCGTCATATCGACAAACATCATATCGATGTTCGTCGATCAGTCAAGCCTCCTGATTAGGGTGACGCGATGAACCGCGCGCTCCTCGCTCGCCACGCGGAGAGCGGTCTCTCCGTCGTCGGCCTGACGAACGGCGACCCCACCGTCGAGGTGCCGCTGACCGCGAGCGGCCAGGAGCAGGCGCGACAGCTGGGGCGCGCGCTCGCAGGTGAGAGGATCGACCTCTGCGCGACCTCGGAGTTCGAGCGCGCGCGAGAAACCGCCGACCTCGCGCTCGAGGGCCGCGACGTCCCGCGGCTCGTGCTGCCCGAGCTGAACGACATTCGCTTCGGCCGCTTCGAGGGCCGCGCGCTGGCCGACTACCGCAGGTGGGCGTGGACGCACGGGCCGAAGGACCCCGTGCCCGGCGGCGGCGAGAGCCGCGTCGAGACCGTCGCGCGTTACGTGCGCGCCTTCCGTACCATCCTCGCGCGGCCGGAGGAGACGGTGCTCGTCGTCGCGCACAGCTTGCCGATCCGGTACGTGCTCAACGCGGCCGCTGGGAGCGACCCGATTCCGAAGATCGAGCAGGTGCCGTACGCCGAGCCGTTTCCGCTCACGGCAGCGGAGCTGGAGGCCGCGGTCGAGCGGCTGGCGGAGTGGACGGCCGAGCCAGTCTGGCCCGCCCACTAGACACAAATCTCGCAATGGCTTACCTTGCTGGGGACTGCGGCGGCGCGGTCGCCGCTTGCACGGGGGAACAGGAGGGCACATGACGTTCAAGCGTCTCTTTGGAATTGCCATGGCGTTTGCCGCCGTCGCCATGCTCGTGGGGTCTGTCGGAGCAGGGGCAGCGCGCACGCCGGCGAAGCACTCGGCAGACCTCTCGACGAACGCGGGGGTAAGGGAGTACCTCCGCGCGCTCGGAATCTCGCCTCGCGGCGTCGTGATTCAGCGAGGCGCCAGGAACTACGCCGGCCCCAGCTGTCCGGGGAAGGGCTGGGCGTGCACGGCCTCACACAGGGTCGTCCAGGTCGCGACCGGCCACGGTAAGAACCGGTTCCGCTGCTCGGCGGCCCGCTGCGTAATCGTTCAGGCGACGAAGTCGCTGCTGGCGACGAACACGGCGAAGTGCATCAAAAACACCGGCATCACGCAGTCGTGCTCGATCACTCAGTCGAGCACGAGTGCGAACAACGACGCGATAGTCGTCGAGATCGTGAACAAGACGAGCGGCCTGACGCAGAACGCGTCTCAAACTGCGCAGATAGTTCAGACCTCGAACTCGGGGCTGAACAGGGCCTGCGTCCTCCAGACGACGACCATCGACAGCTCGACGATCGCGAGAAGCGGGACGCCGGTCACGGTGACGACCAACGCCCACCAGCGGATCTCGATCACGCAGAACTCGCATTCCGGCGGTAACGCGACCCTGAACGCAAGCGCGTCCGGCTCGTGCGGTGGGGACGCGCTCAACCAGTCGCAGACGCTCACCTCCACCGCGAGGGGATCGTCGACCATCACGCAGAACCAGAACGCCGCGGGCAGCGGCCCGAACATGCTGCTGAACATTCAGCAGAACCAGGCCGACACGTTCAAGGACAGTGCTTCCGGCGCGAGCAGCGCGGCTTGGTCGCAGACGAACACGCTGACGGCCTTCGCGATCTCGCCCGCCGGGCCGGTCACGCAGGTGCAGAGCTCGGCCGACGGCGGGCTCGAGGCAAACGTCAACCAGTTCAGCACGACGCCTTCGGTCATCGACTCACACCAGACCGAGACGCAGTGCGCGCGGGCGCTCACCTCGGGCACCCCGAGCTGCGCCACGCCGAACCCGACACTCCCCGCGGGTTGGTCGCAGACGCAGTTCGGCCCGATGCGGAAGGACCCGGGCTCGACCCAGGAGGGGAACGACGATCACCAGTTCCTGATCGACCAGGACACGACGCAGACCGCTGCGGGGAGCGGCGACGTCGACCAGTCGAACGTCGTCGAGGGCGATTGCGCGACCGACGGGAACTGCACCGTCGACCAGACGACGACCGTCCAAGGCGACACGACGCACAACGTCCAGAGCGGCCAGACCGTCTCGACCAGCATCACGTGCTCCGGCTCGGACTGCGAGACGGCTCCGCCGATCGTCTTCGACGGCTCGCCGGGAACGGCTGCACCGCCGGCGACGCTCGGCCCGTACACGATGACGCCGTTCGGGCCCGATCCCCGGCCGCTGTGTGCAGGGCC
>JBKPFI010000084.1:0-2697 GCA_046728775.1 Actinomycetota bacterium
CCCGGTGTCAGACACGCAAACGAAACCGTGACGCGCGTTGCACATCATCCCTGCTTGCAGGCACGTTACAAAGCCGCACGGTGTCAGACACCGTGCCGGAGTTCAGCGGTCGGTGCGGCGGCGGCCGCGGCCGCCGAGATCGCGGTTCGACTCCATGTCGAACCACATCGCGAAGAGCGTGAACTGCGAGCCGGAGATCAGCAGCAGGGCCACGAGCACGATCGTCGCCGGCGTGATGTCGTTGCCGAGGATCCGCAGCACGAGCTCCGCGATTCCGAGCCCGAGGCCGATCGCGGTCGCAAGCAGGCCGAGCGCATAGAAGAAGACGAGCGGGTGGAAGTCGCGGATCACGTACTTCTCGCGCATCCGCCAGAAGAATCCCTTCACGAGCAGCCACGAGATCGCGGGCACGACCTTGCGCAGCCGGATCCCGGAGCGCTCGCCGACGCCGTAGATCGGCCGCGACGGGTAGTCGCGCACGCGGGCGTTCCAGACGTTCAGGTGGACGAGGAGGTCGTTCGGAAAGCCGTAGCGCGGGTAGATGCGGTCGAGGTCGAGCAGCTCGAGGTACTGGAGCGAGATCGCCGTGTAGCCCGACTGCGAGTCGGCGACGTGCCAGTAGCCGGAGGCGATCTTCGTCAGCAGCGAGAGCATCGCGTTGCCGAGGTAGCGATAGCGCGGAATCACCTCCCAGGCCTGTCCCGTGAAGAGGCGGTTCGCTTTCGCATAGTCGACATCCCCGCGGGCAACGGGGCCTGCGAGCGTCTCGAGGTCGTCCGGGTCCATCTGCGCGTCGGCGGCCATCACAGCCGTCACGTCGACCCGCTCGACGAGCGCTCGGTTGTAGCCCGTCAGGATCGCGCCGCCGACACCGAGGTTGCGCTCGTGCTCGATCAGCTCCACGCGCGGGTCGGCGAGCGCGCGCACGGCCTCGACGGTGCCGTCGGTCGAGAGGTCGTCGACGACGTAGATGCGGTCGACGAACTCGGGGATGCCGCGGATCGTCTCCCCGATCAGCTTCTCCTCGTTGTGCGCGGGGACGACGACCGCCACCCGCTTCCCTTCGAGCACGGATCGAGGCTAGGCGTTTCGGCGGACGGTCCGCATGACCGGCTCGTAGAGGAGCGCGGCGACGATCCCGAGGAGCAGGCCGATCAGCGCCGAGACGAGCACCGTGTTGCGGCGGCTGCGCGCGGTGGTCTTCGTCGCCACCGCCCGGCTGTTGATCTGCGGCGCCTCCACTCCTTGTGCGAGCGCCAGCTGCTGCTGGTTGGTTGTGAGCTGGTCCACGACCGACAACCGTTGCTGGAGGAGGCCGTTCAGCTGGCCGACGACGACCAGCCGCTCCGTCGTCGAGAGCCCGCCCGACGCGGCGAGGGCGGCCTGGAGTTGCTTCGTCGCCGCGTCGATCGACGCCAGGGAGGCCTTCTCGCTCTTGACGAGGCTTTGGAGGGTTTCGATCTTCAGCTCCGTGTAGTGGGCCAACGCAGGCGACTGGATGACGGCCAGCGCGAGTTGGTTCGCCGCCGCGGCGACCTTGCGGCGCAACTGCCCCGTGACGTTGATGGTGACGAGCGGGTTTTGGCCGAGTCGCGAGATGTTGCCGGTCACGGCCTGGGTGGAGATGTGCCCGCGCAGCTGGTCCGGCCGCAGGCCGACCTTGCGCGCGACCGCCCGGATCGTCGCCTCGGAGGTCACGATCTGCCGGACGGTCGAGGGGTTTGTCGCCTGGCTCTGCACCTGCACTCCGCCCTGCGAGAGCGGCTGCCCGAGGTAGACGACCGCCTTCGCCCTGTAGACCTGGGCGCCGCCGAGCGAGATCAGGTAGCCGATGATGATCCCCGCTGCCAGGCCGGCTGCGGGCAGCCACCAGTTCGTCGTCACCGTCCGCCAGTAGCGGCCGAGGTCGACCTCGCGCTCCTCTTCCGGCGCAGGAAGCCGGGTGGGGCCGCGGGATGGGTCGGGCCGCGTGCTCATGCGACCGGCGACTCTACCGCCCCTTCCGCTGCTTGAGCCCGATAACACGTCCGTACCCGGTGAGGTAGGCGCGCTTGCCGTCGGAGACGACGCCCGCGTACTTGCCCTGCGGGAAGCTCCAGACCAGCTTGCCGCTCCGCGCGTCGAGGGCGTAAGTGCGCGCGCCGAGGCTCGAGAAGTAGACCAGCCCGTCGATCACGACCGGCGAGCCTGAGATCTGGTCGTTGGCCTTGAAGCTCCAGATGCGGTCGCCGGTCGCGGCGTCGAACGCGTACAGGTTGTGGTCGAAGGAGCCGATGTAGACGCGCTTCTGCCAGACCGCGGGAGAGCCGTAGACGTAGCCGCCGGTCCCGTGCGACCAGCGCAGCTTCCCGCTGGTTGCGCCGAACGAGTAGACCTTCCCGTCGGTGCCGCCGATGTAGACGCGGCCGTAGGCGACCGCCGGCGTGGAGTAGAAGGTGGCGAGCGAGCCCAGGCGCTGCTGCGCGGAGGCGCGCCAGATCTGCTTGCCGTCGCGCGCGTTGAGCGAATAGACGTGATGCCCGTACGTGCCGAAGTAGATCCGCCCGCCCGAGTAGGCAATCCCGTCCTTGACCGTGCCGTCGGCCGCGAACGACCAGCGCAGCCGACCGCTCGCGGCGTTGAACGCGTAGACCCTGCCGGTCCAGTCGCCGACGTAGACCACACCGTCGGCCACCGCGGGCGACGACTCGCTCGGGC
>JBKPFI010000003.1:0-13024 GCA_046728775.1 Actinomycetota bacterium
ACTGGGTCTTGTGCGCCTCGACCCGCTCGACGGTGACGTTCGCCTCCGGCATGGAGAAGGGGTTCCCACAGCGCGCCGCCGTGGAACCTCGTTGACCGGCTTCCACTGCAGGAGTGGGTTCGCGCCGCAGAGTCCAACGGAGCAGGGGCCGGGTTTCGAGCGACGAGGCGATGGAGATCCTGCTCGCCGACATCGCCGCGCGGACACTGAGGCTCGGCGCGTGGGTCTGGTTCGGCGACATCGTCGATGCCGTCGAGGACGCGGCAGGAGCCGTCGGCGACGCGGTAGCCGACGCCGTCGAGGACGCGTACGTGAACGCCTAGCTCGACCCCGGAACCGCGAGGTCCACGCTGAGCCCGAAGTGGTCGCTCGCCCAGACCCCGTCGACCGGCTCGTCGAAGATCCGCTCGCAGGCGGCGATCTCGAGCGTCGGGCCCTCGTGCTCACCGCAGCGGACGAAGACGTAGTCGATCCGCCGGAAGGGCCAGTCGCGGCCGATCATGATCGGGTTCTCGGGCGTGAACGTGTGCCCGGCCTCGCCGGGATGGACGCTCTCCCAGGCGTCGCGGTAGCACACGCTCGTGCCGCCGAGGGCCTGCCGGCCCGTCCAGAAGCGCGCGCTCGCCGACTCGGGATCGGCGTCGAGATCGGCGGCGAGGATGACGTGCCGCGCGCGGCCGTTCGCGAGCTCGTCGAGGAAATTCGCCGCGGCGACGGCCTGCAGCTCGCGCTCGTGCGCCTGATGGAGCTTCCAGCTCGGGTTGTGGAAGGCGAAGACGAGCGGCCCCAGCGGCTCCGGCGCGAGGACCTCTGCGGCCAGCGTGCCGCAGGCGAAGCCTTCGGTCGCCGGCGTCAGGTGGAGGTCAAGCTCGCGCACCTCGCCGAGCGGCCAGCGGCTCGCCAGCGAATGGCCCTGTCCCGGCTCGACGTCGTCGGGATCGCCCGGCTCCCGCGCCTGCTGGTGCGCGACGTGGAAGTCGGGGCCGAGGATATCGCGCACCTGGTCGTAGTCGCCGTCGACGACCGCCTCGGGCAGCGCGACGAGATCGGGAGCAAGCTCGCGCAGCCCCGCAGCGAGCGCTCCGCGGCGTGCGGGCCAGTCACCGCGCCGTCCCCAGAGGTTCTGCGTGACAACGCGGACGCGGGTCGCCATGGGCGGGAGTTTGCCTCAGCGGGACCGGTGGTACGCCGCTGCCGCTCGCCGGTTGCGAGCCCAGACGAAGGCCCCGATGCAGAGCGGGACGACGATGATCAGGGAGAGCAGCGCAATCGGCACGACGACCCACTTCTTGTCCAGGCGCGCCGGCGCGACGTCCCGATCGCCGGCGGTGGTTTCGGCGTCCTGCCCCGCCGCACGCTGCTTCTCCTTCTTCCCAGGGAGCTTGTGGACGTTGGGCGCCCCTTCGCCGAAGGCCGAGGCGGAGTCGGCAGGCGCCGTCTCGCCCGGCCCGTGGAACTTCGTGATCATCCAGTAGTCGACCCGCCAGCGGCCGTCGCGCCCGCGGACGAGGTCGGTGTCGACCGTCGCGACCGAGTAGCCGGAGCCCGGCTTCGGGAAGAGCAGCACCTCGAGCCCGACCTTGTTGCGGTAGGAGTAGTTGACGACGTCCCAGGCGCCCTGCCCGTGCTTGGCGGCCGGGTACGGCACGACCGGGATCTCGCCCTTCCGCCACTCCGCGTAGGAGACGTCCTGGCGCAGGCCGGGGCCGGCGAGCTGCCACGAGGCCGCGACGCGCTTGCGCGCGACAGCGGTGGCGATGAAGCGGGCCAGCACCTTCCGGACTGCGCGGCGGTTCTCGGCCGTGAACGGGACGTGCTTCGGCTGGCGGTAGAAGCTGTCGTCCGTGACGACGGGCCCGTTCGCATTCTGCGGCGAGCCGGGCGTCGAGTAGTGGACGCCGAGGTAGATCAAAGGAGCGGCGAGCGCGAGCGCGATCGTCGCGAGCGTCAGCCGGCGTCGCCGACGGGGCGATTGGAGAAAGCGCACCAGCGACGACTTAGACGTGACGGGAGTCGCGGTGTTAGGAAGCGGTATGGGCGAGGACCAGGGTCAGGGGACGCGGCACCCGGTCGAGCTCGAGCGCCTCGACCAGGTAACGCGCGTAGCGGGTCTTGCGGCTGCCGCCGCTCCCCATGAAGCGGCGCAGCTGCGCCTCGGTCGGGCGTCCCTGCCACGCCGGCTGCTTCTGAAGTGTGCGGAACGAGCCGAGGTCTCCTTTGGCCTCGACGACAGCCTCGACCGCCGCGGCCCCGAGCGCTCGGATCAGCTCTTCCTCGAGGTCCGCGACGCAGACGAAGAAGCCGAGCCGCTCCAGGTCCACGCGGGTGAGGCCGGAGCCGAGGCCGGCCCGCTCCAACCCGCGCCGGAACTCACGCTCCTCGGCCGCGTCGCAGAGCCCTGCCAGCCTGACACCCAGCCCCTGCGGCCCGTACATGTCGAGAAAGCGCCCGATCGACTGCGCGCCGCCCATCGGTACGATCGCGACGCGTTCCGCTTCGAGGTTCCGGCCGCGCCGCTCGGCGAGCGTTTCCAGCGCGATCCGGTCGCTGATGCCCTCGACGAGCACCACGGCCCGCGGTTCGGCGGCTGTGACCAGAAGGGGTGCGTCCACGCCGCCTATCTTCACAATCGAGCTGGTTTCCCAGCTGCGCCCGCGGGTATCCACCGTGCGCGGCAGGGGTTCGTGACTTCGGGGGGCGGTCGCAGCTCGCGGCCGAGCGCGACCGCTATGGGGTCGTTCCCCTGCCGCGAACGTTGCCGTCTCGCGTGAAGCGCCTCGCTAGATCGCGGAGTCCAGGAGCTCCGCGTGCTCGCTCTCGGGCGGGCAGCCGTACGCGTACACGATCAGGTCGCCGGAGCCGTGGTTGACGGACTGCACCGGCGTGCCCGGCTCCACGTGGATGAGGCCACCGGCCGGGACGTCCTGGCGCTCCGGCGGTTCACCGACGTACATCGACAGCGTGCCCGCGAGGACGACGAACGTCTCCTCCTGGCGCGGGTGCCGGTGGCGCCGTCCCTTCGCGCCCGGCTCGTAGCGCCAGACGTTCGCGCGGGTATGCGCAAAGCCGGCAAGGTCGCTCAACTCCGCGACGTGCCGCGGCGCCTCGCCGGGCTCGTGCGGACGGGTGATCCACGCGAGCTTGTCGGGCTTGACGACGCGAAAGCTCACGCGGGGAGACTAGCCGTGAGCCGACCTCGACCTCGAGCTCGCGCACGAGGCGGTCACGACCTCGTCGCTCCTTCTGCGAGCCGCGCCGCCGCGATCTCCTCGCCAGCGCTGTGGGCGGCCGCATGCCCCGTCACCGCCGCGAGGAAGTCGTCCCGCTGCAGGCCAAGGAGCTCGGAGTCTGCGGTCGCCACGACCGTTGCAGTGCGCGGCACGTCCCGCAGCAGGGCGATCTCGCCGAAGTAGTCCGCCTGATGCGCGGTCGTGTGCCTGCCGCCTGCGTCGATGTCGAGCTCGCCTTCGCCGACGATGTAGAAGCGGTCTCCCGCGTCGCCGGCGCGGATGACGACCTCGCCCGCCCGCACCGGCCGCCGCACGAGCTTCGAGGCGAGGCGCTCCTTGCCCACGACCGAGAGCGGCGCGAACATCGGCACCCGGTCGAGGAGGTCGAGCTCGGGCGCCGGCTCGATCGAGCGGTCGATCGAGGCGAGCCGCCGGTACGTGACGATCGCCAGGAAGGGCAGGATCGCGCCTACGAGCGCGAACGCGGCGCGGGCGCCGATCCAGTCGACGATCACGGGCGCCGCGAGTGAGCCGACGGCGACGGCACCCATCGCCAGGCCCCAGAGCACCCCGAGCACGCTCGTCAGGATCTCGTCGCGCGTGATCCGCTGCAGCAGCGTGAACACCGCGACGTCCTCGACGCTGTTCGCCGCGCCGACGATCGCGAGCAGGACGAGCGCCGCCGAGAGCTCCGGCCATGGCGCCAGCAGCATGAGCGGAGCGCCCCAGAACACGAGTGCGAGCCCGAACGGCACGGCGAGACGCCGGCCCTCGAGCGTCATCGCCCCGACGGCGCCGAGCAGCCCGCCCACGCCGATCGCCGCGGTCATGTACCCGACGGCGCCCGCGCCCGCGTCGAGCACCTGGAACGCGGCGACCACGATCAGGACGTTCAGGCAGCCGCGGACGAACGTCTGGGCGAAAACCAGGCCGATGAGGAGTCGGAGGTCGGCCGCACGCCAGATCGCGCGCAGGCCCGTCGAGAGCATGCTCATCCTGCCGCCCGCCTCCACTGCGTCGATCTCGATCCGGCCCTCGACGCGGACGCGGAGAACCAGCGCTGCGGCGACGAGCAGCGTTGCCGCGGCGACGATGAAGACGAGACCCGCATCCGCCACCGAGACGAGGACGCCGGCGAACAGCGGCCCGATCAGGGTTCCGAAGCTCTCGATCGTCGAGGTCGCGCCGTTGCCCGCGATCAGCTCCTCGGGCGTCCGCGCGAGCGACGGCAGCAACGCCTGGAGCGCGGGCCTGATCAGCGTCGACGAAACCCCTAAGACGGCGGCAAACGCGAACACCAGCACGCGCTGGCCGCCGAAGAACGCGCCTGCTGACCCCGCCAGGGCGGCCGAACCCACGAGCATCATGGCCAGGAGGATGCGCTCGCGCCGGAAGCGATCGCCGAGGGATGCCGCGAACGGCGCGATGACCGCCGCCGGCAGCAGCCGGACGAGCCCGGCCACGCCGACCGCGCTCGTGCCGCCGTGGTCGTACGCGTAGACGCCGAGGGCGACGAAGTGCGCCCATTCCGCCGCGATCGCGCAGCCCCAGGCCAGCTCGACGCGCCGCACGTTCTCGTTGCGAAGACCGGTCGCGAGCGTCGAGATCAGCTGCCGCGGCCGAACCATTCACAGATAAAACCGCCCTAAGCGGCAGGAAACAAGGGGTGCGGGTCGTGCTCTAGCTGCGCAGGTCCTTGCAGGAGTCGGCGTCTTCGAAGCCCGACTTGAGCTTGCTCGACGTCTCCTCGAGCTGGCTGACGGTGGTCTTGGCCTGGGTGGTGAGGGTCGAAATCTGGCCTGCGGCGCTCGAGAGGACGGTGGTCGCCTGCGAGACGCTCGTGCTGGAGGAGAGCTTGTTCAAGCTGTCCTTCAGCGACGAGACGATCTGACTCATCTGGTTTGCGAACGAAGTGACCATCTCCCGTGCCGTCTGGCCGTTGTCGCCCGGCGCCGGAGGCAGGTCCTGAAGGTCGCTCTTGAGTTTGCGGGTCGCGCTCGCCGCCTGCTGCGCGTCGGTCTTCAGGGTGCCGATCGTCGAGGCATCGGGAGACGAGACCGCGGACTTCGCACCGTCGATCAGCTGCCGGATCTGCTTGTTCCAGTCCTGGATCGGCGTGCAGACGTCCTCGGCCCACTGCTCCTCGGCTGACTTCCCGCCTCCGCAGCCGGCGGCGGCGAACGCCAGCGCGGCCACGAGGAGCGTTACGGGCACGATGACGCGGACGGGCGGCCTCATCGTGTGTCAGCTTACGCGCTCTTTCTCCTCGATGTAACCCGCGCGGTTACGCCGCGGTCAGGGCCAGGACCGCGTCGACCGCCTCTGGGTCGAATTGCGTGCCCCTGTGTCGCACCAACTCCGCTCGGGCCTCCGACCGCGACATCGCCGGCCGATACGACCGCGTCGTGGTCATGGCGTTGAAAGCGTCACATACGCAGACGATCCGGGCGAGGATCGGGATGTCGTCGCCGGCGAGGCCGTCGGGGTATCCGAGCCCGTCATAGCGTTCGTGGCAGGACCTCACGACGTGGCCCACCTCCGTGAGGAGCCCACCGACGCGCGACAGGAGCCGCTCGCCTTCAATGGAGTGCGCCTCGACGATCCTTCGCTCCTCCGACGTGAGGGGCCCGGGTTTGTTGATGATCGCGTTCGGGATGGTGATCTTGCCGACGTCGTGCAGCAGGGCTGTCAGCTCCGCGAGTCGCCGTGCGCGGTCGTCGAGAGCCATGTAGTCGCACACCGACACCGTGAGCTCGACGACGTCACGGCTGTGCGCGCCCGTATACGTGTCATCCGCTGACACGACGTCGCCCAAGAGGAACGCGGTCCCGCGATAGGCGGCGGACAATTCGACCGCATGGCTGAGCCTCTCGGCGCGCTCTCGCGCGAAGAGTCGCGTCAGTAGGAGAAGTGGAACGGGCAAGAAGTACGCGGGCGTCCAGTGAGTCCCCGCAAGCGCCGCTGCAAAGCCGACGGACGCAAGGCAGCCGTCCACGAAGAAGATCCACTCGAGTGGCTTGATCAGGAGGCGCGGATCGACTCCGACCGCGAAGTACTCGCGGCCGATTGAGATCGCGGCATCCCAGGCGAATTGGGCGCCCAGGGCAGCCGCGGTGACCCCGGCCAGGCGAGCCGGCTCGGCGCCGCGTTCGTAGAACAAGATGAATACCAACGCCGGTGCGAGTGTGTACGAAGCGTTGCCGACGGCGACCACGACTCGCTCGCCGTTCACCCGCCCACGGAGATAGCTCGGCAGCTGGCCCATCACGAGGCCGATCGCGACCGCGGCCGGGACCTGTCCGGGCGGCAGGGCGAACAGCATCGGAATCACGACGAGCTCCACCGGCGCGGCGAAGCCGCTTCCGATCTCCAGCTCGACCCGCGAGGCGACCGCCACGAAGACGACGAACAGCGGCACCAGAAGCAAGGCCTCGTGTGCGGGCGGAGCGCTCAGCGCAAGTGCGACCGCAGCTGCCGTGAACGCGAAGGCGGTCGCACCGTGGGTAAACCGCTCTCGAGACGACAGGCGCGCGGCGACCCGTTCGCGCGAGGCGGCTACAAGTTCGTTCTGGAGGTCAACGACTGCCGACGGACTGCTCACGGGCAAGTGGTATCGGCAGGCTCGGGGTTCCTCGTAGCCGCCTATCCCGCCAGAACCAAGTCCGCGCTCGGGCCGGGCTAGCGGGAGCTGAAGGGATCGACGTACACGCTCGAGATCGAGAGCAGCTCGTTCTTCTGCAACCCCTCAGCCTTGAACTCGAGTGCCACGGCCGTAAGCCCGTTGGGCGACGCGAGAGCAAGCATGTTCATGTAGATCGGCAGGATCAACGAGGGTTGCCATTCGGTCCCGATCTTCAGCTTCGCGATGGTCAGGTCTCGCACGTGACCGTCGAGGCCCTCGTAGAGAAGGTCGACCTTGAGCCGTGATTTCCCATTGCCGCCGACGTCCCTGGCGAAGAACCGGACCGTGGGATTGTCAAGGTTCACGCACATCGCAGGCGTTCCGGCCTCGCCGTCCTTCGCGAGCTCGAGCGAGTACGAGGCGCCGCTGAAGGGGTCGGCAACACCGACGACTCTCGCCTGCTTGTCCAGCGTCCAGCTCTCACCCGACGACAGGTCGCCTTCGGGCGCCAGCGCGTAGAAGGCGAAGTCGCCCCACGGTGAGAACACCTGCGAGGCGTCGCCGTAGCCGCAGGCGGCCCCCGAGAACAGCTGTCCGACCCGTGCCAGCTGTCCGCGAGCGAGGAGCTCGTTCATCTTCTTCTGGACGTCCGCGACCTGGTGCGACACGTCGAGCAGCTGCGGATCGTTTGCGCCTGCCTCAGCCCTTGCCGCCGTAGCCGTGAGGGCTCCCAGCGCCAGTGCGCACACACAGACGACGAGCGCACGTACAACCTTCGTGACCATGCCGCACCTCTCTTCCGCAGTAGACCCAGCGCACGAACTGGACGCTTCTTAGAAAGCCGACTTCCGCGCTGATCTCTTCCCCTTTTCGGGGTACGAGAGGCGGGAATCCCCTGACCGAGGGATCGGCCGGCGGAAAGCGGGGCAGGCGCGAGGAGAGGGGCGCGAACCCGCCGCGCCCCTCTCGGAAGCGAATTGCTAGGAGTTGTTCGCCGCCAGGGACGGGGTCGTCCAGCCCGCGGGCCGGATGACGTAGACGATGCCGCCCGAGGCGGGGATCCACGCGCGCTCGAACTGCTCGCGGTCGTAGACGTGCCTGACGAGGGCGTCGGTGTCCGAGGCCGGGTCGTAGGCGATCACGTTCCCGTCCGCGGTGAAGCCTCCGATCACCATCAGGTGTCCGTTGGTGCTCTTGATTCCGCCTTCCAGCTTGTTCGAGCTCCACGCCACCGAGGCGACCAGCGGAATGCCGTCGCGGATGAACGGCTCCGCTTCGCGCAGGTTGTGCAGCGCGGTCACGTCGCCGACGAGGCCGCGGGAGGCGGCGTACGCCGCGTTGAACGGCCAGTTGCCGGCGCCGTTGTAGTGGTAGTCGTAGACGGCGCGGGCGGTGAAGTCGACCCAAGGGTCGGGATGGCTGGATCCCAGCGCGGCGGTCACCCACGAGTACTCGGCCGGGGTCGGGTCGTAGTCCGTGCCGGTCGTGTTCGACCAGTACGAGACGACCATCGACGTCGAGGTCGGGCTGCACCAGGCCTCGCCGCCGTTGTCGTACTGCGGGAAGTCGCCGTGGTGAATCTCCTGGGAGTACTGCGGCACGACGAGGTCGCGCTCGGCGGTCATCGTCGTCTTGCTCGGAAAGGTCATCTTCTGGTTGGTCAGGTTCATCGCGATCGCGCTCAGGCGGCTGAGCGTCGGGCTTTCCGTCATGCCGCTCTCGCGATAGAGCGTCACGCGCAGGCGGTACGCGATCGCCGGGTGGTCCTTCGCGAAGAAGGTGTCGATCGAGACGAAGCCGTCAGCGTCGCCCTGACCGCCGACGGAGGTGCGGTGGAAGGTGTAGTCACTCGAGGACCAGCGGCCGAGGATGTACCACTTGGCCCAGTGGCCGTCGTCGATCTGGGGCTGCACCTCGACCTGGATCCAGGTGCCGTCCGGTGTGTGCGCGTTCCACGAGGAGACCAGCTCGTTGAAGGGGAACGAGAGGTTGGTCACCCCGGAGGTCCACGTCCCGGAGTCGTAGCTCCCGCTCCCGTCGACGCCGTCGCCGGAGTAGTTCGCGAACGGGTCGGTGTACACGAATGAGCCGAGACCGCTCGACGCGAGGGTCAGCGAGCCGCCCGAGAGGACGGTGCCGTCGCGCGCCGAGTCGGCGGCGTTGAACGCGAACGTCTTGTAGTTCAGGGGATAAGGCTGCGAAGCAAGCGCGGGGGCGGTCCCGACGAGCGCGAGAGCCGCGGCCGCGACAACGATGACCAGCATTTTTCGGATCATGGTTGCGATCCTAACCGCACCATTCGAAAACGTGAAACGCGTGCGGCTCCTGATGACCCGGACGGGTCAAAGGCGTTCGCTGAGTCGTTGTAGGCCGACGCCGATGGCCGCCGCGAACATCTGGTCCGACGACTGGGAGGCCCACGACGACTGGTCGGGAGGCGGGGCCGAGGAACGGCGCCTCCCGCGCGGGGACCAGCTCGGCGCCACGCTCTATCAGCTGGAGCCGAGGGACTTCGTCGTCTTTCACTTCCACCATGCCCAGGAGGAGCTCCTGATCGTGCTGCGAGGCCGCCCGACCCTTCGGACGTTCGACGGCGAGCGTGAACTGAACGAGGGAGCCGTCGTGCACTTCCCCCTCGGGCCGGAAGGGGCGCACGGGTTGAAGAACGAGACCTCCGAGCTCGTTCGCTACGTCATGGTCTCGTCTCTACGAAAGCCCGAGGTGGCGGAGTACCCGGACCTGAGGAAGATCACGGCGTTTGCCCCGACCGGCTCGCAGATGGGCGAGGAGCTCTGGCTGATCCACGACCTAGAGCCGGACGCCCCCGGCTGACCCCGAAGCCCGCGCGTACTATGCGCGCATGTGCCGGAACATCCACACGCTCTTCAACTTCGAGCCGCCTACGACCCAGGAAGAGGTACGGGAGGCAGCTCTCCAGTACGTCCGCAAGATCAGCGGCTTCACCAGGCCGTCCCGCGCGAACGAGGCCGCGTTCGAGCGCGCCGTCGACGAGGTCGCTGCCGCTACGAGCCGGCTGCTCGCCGAGCTCGTGACGAACGCACCGCCGAAGGATCGAGAGGTCGAGGCGGAGCGGAAGCGGGCTCGCGCCGCGAAGCGCTTCGCCACGGCCTGACCCGCGGCATTCGCGGAGGATGCCGGGGTGCGCGTGACGCGTTACCGCGAGGTCGACGCCTTCCTCGAGCGGGCGCTGCCGTTCCTGGAGGAGCGGGAGGCCGAGCACAACCTGATCCTCGGGCTCTCGTCGCAGCTGCGGCGCGACCCGCAGCTCTACGGTGAGGATCCGTACCTCGCCATCGTCGAGGACGGGCAGGACGTCAGCGGGGTCGTCTTCCGCACGCCGCCGCACAACCTAATCCTCTCCGAGCTCGACGACGAGCGCGCGATCGCGCCGATCGTCGCGGCCGTGCGCGAGGAGTTTGCGTCGTTGCCGGGCGTCGTCGGCCCGAAGGAGCGGGTGGCGCAGTTCGCCGCCGCATGGCAGGCGGCCACGGGAGCGAGGGGCCGCCTCGAGCTCGCGCAGCGGATCTTCCGGGTCGATCAGGTCGACGCGCCTGGGGGCGTTCCCGGCGGCATGCGGGGGTACGAGCCGTCCGACCGGGAGCTCGCGAGCCGCTGGATGGATGCGTTCGCCGCCGAGGCGCTCCCGGCGAACGCGCCGCACCCCGAGTCGAGCGAGGAGTTCGTCGACCGCAGGGAGCGGGACCCGGACGGCGGCCTCGTCTTCTGGGAAGACGGCGAGCCGGTCTCGTTCGCCGGCTACGGCGGCCTCACGCCGAACGGGATCCGCATCGGGCCCGTCTACACGCCGCCGCAGCTGCGCGGGCGTGGGTACGCAAGCGCGCTGACGGCCGCGCTGACGCAGCGGCTTCTCGACGGCGGCCGGCGGTTCTGCTTCCTCTTCACCGATCTTGCGAACCCGACCTCGAACAGCATCTACCAGCGGATCGGCTACCGGCCGGTCGCCGACTTCGACGCTTGGACCTTCTCGGGCTAGGTCTCGGCGACGATCGTGATCCCGCCGCGGGCCTTCTGCCTGAGGGCGACCCGCACCTTCTCGGACGGCAGCTCGAGCGCCTCGGCCACGTCGCCGCGGATCCTGACCGCCAGCGCCTCGCAGAACGCGCCCTCGTTGCGGAAGCCGTTCAGGTAGAGCTTGAGCGACTTGGACTCGAGGCAGAGCGGACCAGGCCAGTACTCGATCGTGGCCATGTACATGTCCGGCTGGCCGGTGACGGGGCAGACGGCGACGAGCTCGTCGCTCGTCAGCTCGACGTGGGAGACACCCGGGTTCGGGAAGCTCTCGAGCCCCGCGAAGTGCTCTGAGCCGGCGTGACCGAGAGCGACGAACTCGGTCGAGCGAGGTTCCATGCCGCGTACTGTACGCCGCCGTGAGGCGCGTCTACCTGGCCGGGCCGCCGTTCGCCGACGAGTACCGCCGCCGCGCGGCGGAGCTCCTGCGCGAGCGCGGCTGCGAGCCCGTCGACCCGATGCGCCGCGACTACCGCGGCCGCACGCGCGGCCACGAGGCGGAGATCGTCGAGGGCGACCTCGAGGACATCGCCTCGTGCGACGCCGTCCTCGCCGCCTTCACCTCGCCCGACGAAGGCACTGCGATGGAGGCCTGGCACGCCCACACGCTCGGGACGCCGGTGGTGGCCTACACGGGCGGCACGCCGCCGCACCCGTGGACGGTCTACGTTGCGACCACGGTGTCCCCCGAGCTCGAAGACGCGGTCGACGCGCTCGCCCGCTAGCCGGTCTTGACGCCCTGGCTCTCGAGGCTGGCCGTGAGAGCCTCGTCGAAGGAGCTCGCGATCCGGTCGGCGGCTTCGCGCTCCTCCGCGAGGATGCTCTCGACCACAGCGACCGTCTCCTCGTCGCCCGCAATCTGGGCGACGCGCGCGAGCTGCTCGTAGCCGCCGATCTCGAGGTGCTCGAACGCCCGCGCGAAGGCCGCGAGCTTTCCCGGAGTGTCGGGGTGGGCCTGGAAGAACGCGCCCCAGTTGAGCGCGCCGAGCCGCAGCGCCGCGTCCTTCAGCGTCGACGGATCGCCGCCGAGGGCGTCGAGCCGAGCCTCGATTGCCTCCGCATGGCCTCTCGTCTCCTCGAGGTGCTCGGCGTAGATCCCCGCGAGGGTTTCGCTCCCCGCGAGCTTCGGGCCGCGCTCGAGGAGGGCTTCCGCCTGCTCCTCGATCGCGTGCGCGTCGGCGAGGTACTTCCGCAGCTGCTCGTTGCGGTCGCTGACGGGCACGTCGCGCAGCGACGCGTCGACGGCCCGGTCGAAGGTTCCTTCGAGGCGCTGCATCATCGTCCGCTCCTCGCCTGCGATCTCGTCGGCGACCTCAGCGACGTCCGACGCCCCGGCGCGCTCCGCCGTTCCGCGCAGGAGCTCATACGACGAAAGCTCGAGGGCCTCGTACGAAAGCGAGTGCGCGTGCAGCTTGCCGGGCGTGTCGGGCTGGAGCCGCGCGAAGAGGACGAAGCCCTTGCCGCCGACCTTCATGACGGTGTCCTTGACGAGCGACGGCGTCGCGTCACGCACTTCGAGCAGCTCGCGGACACGCTGCTCGTGGCCCTCGGTCTCGGCGAGGTGCTCGCTGTAGGCCGCGGCTAGCTCCGGGTCGCCGGCGATGTCCGGTGCCGTGCGGAGCTGGGCGAGCGCCTGCTCTTCGATCGAGTGCGCGTCGCTGAGGTACTTGGTGAGCTGCTCGTCGATCGACTCGGGCACGGGGCTCGCGTTCCCCGTTGGCCTACGAAGTAGTCCTCGCGGCCGTTGGCGTCTGCCGAGATACCGGTTGGTATCCGCTGAGACTACTCGCGCTCAGCCGACGACGAACGTGCCTGGTCGCGTCGTACGACAGCGAAGGCGAAGGGAGTCGACGTGTTCCCGGCCTCGTCGGTACAGGTCGCGGTCGTGCTTCCGGTGAGCACCGGGGTATCTCACGAGACTACTCCGCGGTATCTTTGGAGACGATGATCACCGACGTCAACCCGTTCGTGTACTCCCGGCCGCTCGCGCCGGAGCAGATCGTCGACCGTGACGAGGAGACTAGGCTCCTGCTCAAGAACGCGGTCGGCGGGCACTACGTGCGGCTCTACGCGCCGCGCAAGTACGGGAAGACGAGCCTCCTCCGCCGCGCCCTCGCCGACG
>JBKPFI010000191.1:0-8916 GCA_046728775.1 Actinomycetota bacterium
GGCGAGATCCCGCAAGGCAGCGAGCCGACGAGCATCGCCGCGCTCGTAGGGCCGCTGGAGCTCGACGAAGAAGCGGTCCGGCCCAAACGCCCGCGCCAGCGCCGCCGCGCCGTTCGGGCTTCGCACGCCGAGCCCGTGACGCGCGCAGCCGGAGAGGCAGACGAGCCCCTCGTTCAGCTCGGCGAGCAGCGCCGCGTCGAGCGACGGAGGCAGCGGCTCCACGCCTTCCTTCAGCCGCGTCCCCGCATGCGCCGCGGTCAGCAGCCGGCAGAGGTTCGCGTAGCCCCGAGCGCTCTCGACCAGCAGCGTCACGTGCGAGCCGTCGGTGAGCGTGACCTCCGCGCCCGTGATCGGCCGCACTCCGAACGCCTTCGCCGCGTGCGCGAACTCGAGCGAGCCGTAGACCCCGTCGTGGTCGGTGAGCGCGAGGGCCTCGTAGCCCAGCTCCGCCGCTCGCGCCGCGAGCTCCTCCGGCAGCGAGGCGCCGTCGAGGAACGAATAGGCTGAATGGGCATGGAGCTCGACGAACACCGCCCGCTGCTCCTAGCCCCCGGCGACGGCGAGGTCGTGACCGACCGGGCGGAGCGCACGCTGCGCATCCTGGTCGAGCTCGACGAGCTGATCGTGACGTGGTTCCGCTACGAGCCCGGCGAGAAAGGGCCCGACCCCCACATCCACGTGCACCACACCGACGCGTTCTACGTTCTCGAGGGCGAGATCGAGGTCTCGCTCGGGCCCGAGCTCCGGACCGTGCGCGCGACTCCGGGCACCTTCGCCGGAGCGCCGTCGAACGTCGTCCACACGTTCCGGAACGCGAGCGACGACACCGCGATCTTCCTCAACCTCCACGTTCCGTCGATGGGCTTCGGTGACCACATGCGCGGGCGCAACCCGGCCTTCGACCAGCACGACCCGCCGGCCGACGGCGGCCGCCCGTTCGCCCACGCCGTCTTCACCGACCCGCCCGAGGCCGAGACGATCGAGCACGAGACGAGCCTGCACAAGGTCCTGTGCGACCTGCCGCAGCTCACCGCGATCGACATGTCCTTCCAGCCGGAGTTCGAGCGCGTCGACCCGCACACCCATCCCGACCACGTCGACGCCTTCTACGTGCTCGAGGGACAGGTCGAGTTCCGGGTCGGAGACGAGCCTCGCATCGCAGGTCCCGGAACCTTCGTCGCCGCCCCGCCCGGCTCCGTCCACGGCTTCCGCCACGCGGGGCCGCAGCCGATCCGCTTCCTCAACCTGCACGCGCCGCCCGGCGGCTTCCTCGACCGCCTGCGCGACTAGCCCTCCGATCACGTTCCGCGCTGGCTGAACCAGCGGCCGACCTCCTCGTCGAGGAACACCACCTCGTGCTCACCGCCGGCCAGCACGACGTCGAAGTAGCGCCGGCTGACCGGCTCCTCCGTCCACCAGCGGTCGACCACGCGCCACTCCTCCCGCACCAGCGCGACCTGCGAGCGATTCACGCGCCGGGGCGAGCCATCGACGTGCGCCTCGACGCGCACCGCCACCGGAGCGTTCAGTCGTCGCGTGGAACCAGCAGGGCGCGTTGCTCTGGCAGACGCGACCACGGCGCGACCTCGACGACGGTGCAGACGGAGCCCGACCCGGTCCCTGCACGGACCTGGCGCAGGCCTTCCTGCAGGTGCGACCGCAGCTCGTCCCCCTCCGGGCGGACGAGCTCCAGCTGCCGCCCGACCGACTCCGCCAGCGCGAGCGCCTCGAGCCGCAGCATTACCACGGGCGCCGGCAGCTCCAGGAGCTTCGGCCCGAGCGCGGCGCGCAGACGGGCGGGATCGGCGGTGGCGTCGCGGAGGGTCACCGTCCGTCGCCACGAGCCGCCGCCGACCAGGCGTCCTGCGAGCACCAGCTTGCGCAGGGCCCGCCCGCCTCGCTCCGGACGTGCCAGCAGCCGGTCGAGCAGCACGCCCAGCGAGCGCCGGAGGGTCAGCTCGTTGCCGACCGCCTCCGGGAACTCGAGCGTCTCGAACAGCTCCGCCGCCGGCCTGCGCCCGCGGACCCGCCGCTTCGAGCCGCCCCTCGCCAGGCTCCAGGCGCGGCGGCCGTCCGGCCCCAGACGTTCGGCCACCGCGCCTCTCGGGAGCCCGGCAAGCTCCCCAAGCCTCTTCACCCCGAGCTCCTCGAGCTCCTCTCGCCTGCGCGCGTCCAGCGGCAACAGCGTCAGCGGCAGCGGCGCGAGGAACTCCCGCGTCCGCTCGTCGGAGACGACCAGCGCCTGCCCCGCGCGCGCGACATTGGCAGCGGCAAGCGCGGCGAAGCGCCGGTTCGCGGCGCCCACGCGCGCATCCCAGCCGGGCCCCGTCGCGCTCAGCGCGCGCTTGAGCGCGGGCTCGAGCCCACCGTAGAGCCGCTCCACCCCACGCGTCTCGAAGTACGCACACCCGGGCGCGGCCGTGTCGACTGCGAAGCCCGCGTCCTCGAGTCGCCGCACGATCGCCTCCCACGCCTCCTCGGCCGCCGCCGGGTCCCGGTCGACGAGCTGGAGCGCCGAGCACGTCGCCAGCGCCTCCCCCAACCGCATTCCCGGCTGCACGCCCGCCTCTTCGGCGGCCGCCGTCACCGGCCCGAGAAGCGCCTCCGCTCCCGGCTCCGGCGCGAGCGCGGCGGGCGCCAGCTGCAGCCGAGGCCGTTCGCGCAGCGCGACCCGCAGCTCGAACCCGAGGATGACGAGACAGGCGATCATGGGAACGTATGTTCTACACGAACACACGTTCCCTTGTCAAGCCTCGTTCCAAAGACACGGAGAGAGCGCGTAGGCTCGGCGCGATGGCTACCGGCAGCCCGAACCTGCCTCGGAGCTGAGGTGCCCGCGAACCTCTCCTCGCTGCTGGTTATCGCCGCGATGGCAGTGCTCGCGCCGATTGCGGCCGACTACCTGCCCCGCATTCGGGTGCCGGTCGTCGTGTTCGAGCTCGTGCTCGGGATCGTCGTCGGGCCACAGGCACTCGGGCTCGCGAGCACAGGCGGGATCGTCACCACTCTGTCGACGTTCGGACTCGCTTTCCTGTTCTTTCTCGCCGGGCTCGAGATCGACTTCCACCGCATCCGGGGGCAGCCGCTCGAGCTTGCCGCGCTCGGCTGGCTGGTCTCTGCGGCGCTCGGTTTCGGCTTTGCCGCCATCCTGCAGGCCGAGGGAAAGGTGATCTCCACGCTGGTCGTCGGCCTCTGCCTGATCACCACCTCGCTCGGGACTCTGGTTCCGATCTTGAAGGACCGCGGCTTGCTCGAAACCCGCTTCGGAACCTGCGTCATCGCGGTCGGCACGGTCGGAGAGTTCGGCCCGATCGTGCTCGTCTCGATGTTCCTCGGGGTCGACCGCGCCGGCGAGGCCGCGGTCTTCCTGGGCCTTTTCACCGTGATCGCCTTCGCCACGGCGCTGCTCGCGCTGCGCTGGCGCCCGACCCGGATCATGCGGCTGATCGAGCGGACGATGCGCGAGAGCGGCCAGCTTGCAGTCAGGCTGTCGTGGTTGGTGCTCGTCCTGTTGCTGTACGTGACGAGCCGTTTCAGCCTCGACGTGATCCTGGGAGCCTTCGCCGCCGGGCTCGTCGTCGGGCTGGTCGCGCACGGGGTTGAAGGGGAGCCGTTGCGAGCCAGGCTCGATGCGATCGGGTTCGGGATCTTCGTACCGATCTTCTTCGTCACGAGCGGGGTGAGCCTGGACATCGGCGCGCTCTTCGAGAGCAGCTCGACGATCCTGCGCCTGCCGGTCTTCCTTACTCTCCTGCTGCTCATCCGGGGTCTACCTGCGCTGCTCTTCGCGCGCGTGCTGCCGCGCAGCGACCTGCTTCCGCTGGGGCTCCTGTCGGCCATCGCTCTGCCCGTGGTCGTGGCGGTGACCCAGATCGCCCTCCGGACCGACCGGATCAGCCCCGTCAACGCGGCCGCGCTCGTCGGAGCCGGGATGCTCTCGGTGCTCGTCTTCCCGCTCGTGGCGCTCGCGTTGCGAGGGCGGTCGGTCGAGCCGAGCCCGGTGGCGGCGGCCGAGACGCATCCGGCCCCGCGGTGACGTCCTCGCTCGCGCGCGCTTGACATCCGTACCCAGGTACAGGTCTAGAGTGGCTCGGTCATGCGAATCGGAGAGGTCGCCCGCCGCGCCGGAGTGAACATCGAGACGCTCCGCTACTACGAGCGCCGCGGGCTGCTGGCGGAGCCCGGGCGCTCACCACACGGGCACCGCGAGTACGACGAGGAGACCGTGCGTTTCGTGCGGGCGGTCAAGGAGGCGCAGGGCCTGGGCTTCACGCTGTCAGAGATCGAGGAGCACGCGCGCCTGACACGCCGCGGCTCCGGCAGCGCGCAGGAGTCGATTCGCATCCGGCTCGCTCAGAAGATCGACGAGGTCGACGAGAAGCTGGCGAGCCTGCGCCGCGTCCGCGAGGAGCTCGCCCGCGTCCTCGGCTGCGCCTGCGACTCGCTCGACCACTGCACCTGCGGCGCCGCGTATCTCGCCCGCGGCGGGCGCGACCCGGAAGTCGGGCCACTGCTCCACGTCACGAACGGCGAGAGCGCCGGAAACACGCTTCGCCAGACCGGCCTCGGTGGTGCGGTGCTCTCGTGGCAGGACGTGCTGCACGAGGGGCCTGTCCTCGCGGTGCCGCCGGCCGAGCTGCGGGAGATCCGGGCGCGCTTCCTCAGCGAGTGCGGCTGGGGCTCGGAGACCTCACTGCTCGATTCCCTCGAGCGCAGGGACCGACTGTTCGAGGACGCGCTGGCCGCGGGCCGCCACGTCGTCCTCTGGTTCGAGCACGACCTTTTCGACCAGCTCCAGTTGCTGCAGATCCTCGCCGGCTCCCCGCCGGGGGCCGAGCGCTTCGAGCTGATCCAATCGGGCGAGTTCCTCGGAGCGCTGCCGCCGGCGGAGCTCGAATCGCTCTGGCCCGAGCGGCGGCCGATCACGAACCAGATGCTCGAGCTCGCGCGCGAGGTCTGGGCTGCCTTCAGCGCACCAGAGCCGACCGGGCTGCAAACGGTGCTCGAACAGGATACGGCCGCGCTGCCCTACCTCGCCGCGGCGATTCGGCGGCTGCTCGAGGAGCTGCCGGACGTCGGCAGCGGCCTCTCGAGGACCGAGCGGCAGCTCCTCGAGTCCCTCCGCGAGCGGCCGCGGACGCCGCCGGAGCTCTTCCTCGAGAACCAGGCGCGGGAGGAGGCGGCGTTCGCCGGCGACGCGTGGATCTGGAAGCGGCTCGCCGAGCTGGAGCCGCTGGTCGCGACCGAGGACGGCGAGGCCCTGCCCGCACCCCCGCCCCTCGGAGAGTCGCGCGTCTTCGGCGGCACGAGGGTCGCGCTCTCCGATCTCGGCCGGAAGGTGCTCGCCGGGAAGGCGGACCGTGTCGAGGCCGCCGGGATCGACCGCTGGCTCGGCGGCACGCATCTCGGCGTCGGGCCCGACTGGCGTTGGGATCCTCAGGCCGCGGCGGTCAGCGCCCGCTAGCGGCGCGAACCACCTCGGCCGCCGGCCCGACCATGCGCGAGAAGCGCGGGACGACATCGAGCACGCTTTCCTGTGCGCACCAGGCGATGTCCTCCTCCAGCCCGGGCGGCCCGTACGTGCGCGCGTTGATCCCGTCGAGCGCGTTTGGGAAGCGCTCGGCCACGATCTCCGCAGCGATGGCAGCATCTGTGCGCTCGCCGCCGACGAGACGCACGATCCGGCCCGCCGCGTACGCGTCGTCGATCGCGAACGCGCCCTTGTAGCCGGCGCAGAGGACGAAGACGTCCTCTCCGCGCCCGCGCGCGTACCCCGCGACTGCGTCGAGGTTCAGCAGCGCGCCCAGGACGACCTCGTCGGAGCTCTCGGCCGCCGCCACGATCGAGCGGGTCCCGTTCGTCGTGGAGAGAATCAGCGTCTCGGCCCGAGGCTCACGGAACTCTCGTGGCGAGGCGCCCGCGTCGAACGCGTCGATCCGCTTCGCCTCCCGCTCGCCCCCGGTGATCGCCTCGTCGCCCAGCTCCTCGCGCAGCGCAAGAGCGTCCTCGACGTCGGCGCAGCAGAGGACCCGCCGGTAGCCCGAGGCGAGTGCCTGCGCGATCGTCGAGGTCGCGCGCATCACGTCGACCACGATCCCGAGCTCCGCCGCGGGCGCTTCGGCCGGAGTGAAAGCGACGTGACAGCGCATGGCGGCACTACGCTACTCGAGGCTTCCCGGTGCCTTACTGCTATCGACATCCCGATCGAGAGACGTTCGTCTCCTGCTCCGAGTGCGGCCGGCCGATCTGCGCCGAGTGCATGACTCCGGCGCCCGTCGGCCAGCGCTGCCCGGAGCATTCCGGCAAGCCGCAAGGCGCGCGGCGCGTGAGCGCGGGGATGCGTCGCGGCGCCTTCGAGCGGACCGGCGCACTCGTCACCAAGACGCTCGTGGGCCTGAACGTCTTGATCTACCTCATCACCTGCGTGCAGGGGAACGGCCTGAACTCCCCGGGCGGCTCGCTGTTCGACAAGTGGTTCCTCTACGGGCCCTTCGTCGCCAACGGCGACTGGTGGCGGCTGATCACGAGCGCCTTCCTGCACGCGAGCCTGCTGCACATCGGCTTCAACATGTACTTCCTCTGGTTCGTGGGCGCGCCCGTCGAGGCGGCGCTCGGCCGAGGGCGCTTCCTGCTCGTCTACATGATTTCGGGTCTCGCCGGCTCCGCGGGAGCGCTCGTCCTCACGCCGGACAAGCCGACCGTCGGCGCCTCGGGAGCCCTGTTCGGGATCCTCGGCGCCGCCCTCGTGCTGGAGCGGCAGCGCAACTACGTGCTCGGCGGCTCCGCGCTCGCGCTGATCGTGATCAACCTGATCCTGAGCTTCGCGCTCGCGAACATCTCGATCGGCGGCCACATCGGCGGGCTGATAGGCGGCGTCCTCTGCACGCTCGTCCTCTCGAAATTCGGGCGGGGACACGCCGCGTACAGCCGTGTCGGGCTGTGGGGGATCGCCGGCGTTCTGGGCGTGGGCCTGTTAAGCGTCGTGGTCGCCTACTGGCGCGTCCGCGGCTACGCCTAGCGACCGACTAGCCGAAGCGCTCGATCCGGCCGACTCGGTCGAGCTTGTCGCGCCACGCGCGGTCGCTGCCGAGGCCGCCGTCGAGCCGGTCGGCAAAGCCGTCCCACGCGAAGATCGTGTCGTTCCCGGCGCCGCCGAAGACGGCGTCCCGACCACGGCCTCCCTGCAGCCTGTCGTTGCCGCCGCCGCCGTAGAGCCAGTCGTTCCCGGCTCCGCCGCTGACCGTGTCGAACCCTGGTCCGCCGATGACGACGTCGTCGCCGCCGTTGCCCTCGAGCATGTCGTTGCCGCCGAGGCCGCAGATCACGTCGCGGCCCTGCGTTCCGAAGAGCAGGTCGGCGCCCGGCGTCCCGACGACGGTGCAGGGGGACGACGTCTGGGCGGCGTGCCCAGCTCGCACGAGAAACAGCCCCGCCGTCGCGCACAGCGCGGCAAGCGCCCTTACACGTTGCTCCCGAGGAATCACGGTCGTGCTCGCAGAGATCGGAACAATCGGCACGAGCCGTGATCCCTCGGACGCGTGTCCGGCGCTACGCCGGACGGTTCGTGATGTGCACGTAGATCCTGTCGTCGCTCCCGCAGTCCGCGCGGAGCGCGACCTGGCCCGTGCGGCCCTCGCCCTTCCAGGAGACCTCCGAGTCGTGCTCCTCGAGCTCCTCGAAGAGGATCTGGAAGCCCGACGCCTTCAGCTCCTTCAGGTACTCGTCATGCGCGCCCTCGACGCTGCCCTCGAAGTAACCCTCGACGACCTCGGTGGGCCCCTGTGTCGATTGCTCCGTGTAGGTGACGTCCTCCACCTGCGGAAAGCTCGCGGGCAGCTTCGGCGCCTCCGAGATCGGAGACCCGTTGCACGCGGCCTGCGCCTGGGGGTTTGCCGCCTCTTCCTCACTGCCGCCTCCGCCGCCGCATCCGGCGAGGGCGACAACTGCCGCAGCCAGCACCGCACACCATGCGGCCTGCCTCATTGCGTTCCCTTTCCGGGATCCCCGCGGGGAACCCTAACCCACTCAGCCGCCTGCCACCGCGGCTTCGACGCCCGATTCCCTCAGCGCAGCCTGGGCGGCCGCGAGGCGGGCGAGCGGGACGCGGTACGGCGAGCAGCTCACGTAGTCCAGGCCGAGGCCGTGGCAGAAGGCGACCGACGCCGGCTCGCCGCCGTGCTCGCCGCAAATGCCGAGCTTCAGCTCGGGCTTCGCGCCGCGGCCGCGCTCGACCGCAATCCGCATCAGGTCGCCGACGCCGCTCTGGTCGAGGGTCTCGAACGGGTTTCGCTGCAGCACGCCGTCCTCGAGGTAGCGCGTGAGGAACTTGCCCTCGGCGTCGTCGCGTGAGAACCCGAGGGCCGTCTGCGTCAGGTCGTTGGTGCCGAAGGAGAAGAAGTCGGCGTGCTCGGCGATCTCGTCCGCGCGGATGCAGGCGCGCGGGAGCTCGATCATCGTGCCGACGAGGTACTCGACCGACTCGCTCTCCTCCTGTGCGGTCGCGACGGTGATCGCGCGCAGCCGGTGCAGCTCCTCGGCGAAGCCGACGAGCGGATGCATGATCTCGACCAGAGGCGCGTCGCCCGTCCGCTCCTCCACCGCGGCCGCGGCGCGCACGATCGCCCGCACCTGCATCTCGTAGATCTCGGGCCAGAGGAGGCCGAGGCGGCAGCCGCGGGTGCCGAGCATCGGGTTCGACTCCTGCAGTGCCTTGATCCGTTCGCGCATGCGTTGGTCGCGCGCCTCCTCGAGCGGCGGCAGGAACTCGTGCAGCGGCGGGTCGAGCAGCCGGATCGTCACCGGCAGGCCCGCCATCGCCTCGAAGAGGCCCTCGAAGTCGGACTGCTGCATCGGGAGGAGCCGATCGAGCGCAGCGCGGCGGCCCTCCTCGTCGCGCGCCATGATCATCTCCTGGAC
>JBKPFI010000446.1:0-3043 GCA_046728775.1 Actinomycetota bacterium
GGCGGCGTCGAGGACGATCACAAGGCGGCGCTGCCCTTCTCGCGCTGGCTCTGCTCGCGGTCGGTCCGCACGCAGCACGTGACCGACGTCGAGCTCGGCCGGCTCCCGCTCTCCACGCTGCGCCGGTACTCGGCGATCGTCTTCCCCGGCCATAACGAGTACTACGAACCTGTCACCTACGACCTGCTGAAGCGCTACCGCGACGGCGGTGGGAACGTCGTCTTCCTCCAGGCCAACCCGTTCTACCGCCAGGTGGGGCTCGACCGTGACCGCAACGCCGTCGTCGTGACCGACTACGACGCGCGCGAGGGCCGCTCCGACTTCGCGCTCGCCGGGGTCGGCTACGACGGCTGCTGTTTCCCGCGCAACCGAGCGGCCGCGTACGTGGCGGCGAGTGGGGGAGACTACGAGCGTGTGCGCTGGCTCTTCCGCGGCACCGGGATCGGGCCGGGGCAGGCGTTCGGCGTCGCGGCCTCCGAGAGCGACCGCGTCGACCCCGGCCTGACCCCCCGCGACCACGTGGGCGCGGCGCAGGCGATCATCCGCGGCAAGCGCGGCGTCATCCATGCGGCGCTGGTCTGGTCCCGAGCCGGCAGAGGCCAGGTCTTCGCGACAGGCAACTACACGTTCCTGCGCATGGGCCAGCGACTTACGTACACGCTGCTCGAAAACGTATGGCAAAGGCTCGTGGGCTAGGAGGGCTTGGCGGAACCTTGCTCGTCGCCGGGGCGCGATGCTCGTTCCGAGGCAAGGACGCAGGGAGCGTTCGTACCTGGAAGGTACGGGCGCGACTGAGGACGCGGCATCGGGGCGAGCAGCGCGGCCCGGCGGCACAGCCCATGTTTCGTCAAGCCCTCCTCTCAGCGCTTTGCGCCGCCGCCCTGCTGGCCGGCTGCGGCGGCTCCTCGTCCCCTGAGCCTCCGCACGGCGGCGCGGTTCTGCGGCTCGCCTTGCCGCTCGTGCCCGCGACGCTCGACCCGGCGAAGGCCTCCGACCTGCCGTCGCTGAACGTCTCGCACGAGCTCTACGCCGGGCTGACCCGCTTCTCGGGGACCGGCGTCGAGCCGGACCTCGCCGAGTCGTGGGACGTCGACCAGGGCGGGCTCGTCTGGACGTTCCACCTGCGCGACGGGCTTCGCTGGAGCGACGATGCGCCGATCACGGCGGCCGACTTCCGCCGCTCCTGGCTGCGCGCGCTCGAGCCCGCGACGGCTGCGGCCTACGCGGGGCCCGTGCTCGGGATCGTCCGCGGCGCGCGGCGCTTCCACGCCACCGGCGCGGGTGAGGTGGGCGTCGAGGCCGTCGACGACCGCACGCTGCGCGTCACGCTGCAGCACCCGGTTCCCTGGTTCGACGAGCTGGCGGCCTTCCCGATCGCGGCACCCGCTCCGCCGCGCGCAGGCGTCTCGAGCGGGCCGTTCCGCCTCGCGTCCCGCGGCCCGGCCCGGCTCGTGCTGGAGCCGAACTTCAACTACTGGAACGCGGATGCCGTCAAGCCCAGCCGGCTCGTCCTCACGGCCTCGACCAAGGACGCGGACGTAGTCCTCCCGAGCGGCCTCGTCGGGCCGGGCCTGCCGTGGATCGACACCGCCGGCGAGGCGCCGAGCGGCTCGAGCGAGCTCTCGACCCTCGCGACGGGGCTCCTCTGGCTGGTCGCGCGCGGGACGCCCCTCGCGGACCTCGGCGCGCGGCGGTACGTCGCGTGGGTCGTCTCCCACCTCGACCTCGGAACGCCGCCGGCGTCGCTCGTGCCACCCGAGATGCCCGGTGCCGCCACCGTCAACTCGCACGCTCCGGTGCAGCTGCAGTCGACGCCGCGTCCACTGCGCCTGACCGTCGCCTGGGCCGAGCAGGACGACGGCGGCTCGAAGATCGCAGCGGGGCTGCGCGAGAACGCGGCGCGTCTGCGCTCGTTCCGGATCTCGCTTGACCTCCGCCCGGTGCCGACCCTGCGCGAGCGGCTCGCCATTGCCGGCCCGCCGGCGCGACCCGGCACCGACCTGGTGCTGCTCGGCTGGAGCTCGAAGCTCTTCGACGCCTACAACCTGCTCGACCTCTTCCCGTGCGGGAGCGCCTACAACGTCGCGCAGTGGTGCGACCCCTCGTACGACGCGCTGATGCGCAAGGCTGTGCGGACGCTCGACGACCGGGAGCGCTGGCGGATCGAGCGGCGGCTCGTCGAGAAGCTCCACGAACAGGTTCCGGCGATCCCCGTCTACACCGCGAGCGACCACTTCTCGCTCGCGCGCGGCGTGCGGGGCTTCTCCTGGTCGCCGATCGGCTTCTACGAGCTGATGGGCATGACCCGCTCGTAGATCTCGAGCACCTGACGTGCGACGACGTCGTGGCCGTGGACGCGCTCGGCGTAGGCGCGGCTGCGCCGGCCGAGCTCCGGGAGCTCCGCACGCCTCTCGACGAGCCCCGCGAGCACGCCCTCGAGGGTGCGCTCGTCGGCGCGCACCAGCGGCAGCTCCAGGCCCAATGCTTCCTCTGTCTCGGCCGCGGCTGCCCCGTCCAGGTGAACCACGACGGGCTTCGCGAGCGCCATCGACTCGATCGCGAGCATTCCGTACCAGCCGATGCGCAGCTGGTCGATCACGACGTCCGCCGCGGCATAGCGGCGGCGCGCCTCGCGGTTCGGGACGCCCTCGATCAGATCGAGCTCGATCGGAGCGCCGCCGGAGCGCAGCGCTTCGACGGCCGAAAGCACGGCCTCGGTGCCCTTGACCCCCCGCTTGCTGGGAGCGTGCGCCACGCGCAGCACGTCGTCCGGCTCAGTGGGCGAGGGGGTCCATTCGTGAAGGACTACGGCGGGGTGCACGACGTCGTAGTCCGGCCAGGGCCCCCGCGGCGCGAGGCGCCGCGTGAGGTAGCTGCCGACGATCACCGCCCCGGCGCGCCGCAGGTAGCCGACCTCCGACGCGCCGCGGCCGCGAAGGTCGGAGCCCCACGACTGGAAGACGATCCCCTTCCGTCTCGCCTGCAGGAGCGGCAGCGTGAGCGATTGCGGCGCGAGCGTCAGCCCCGCGTGGAAGTGGAAGAC
>JBKPFI010000147.1:0-1399 GCA_046728775.1 Actinomycetota bacterium
CACCAGAACGACGCGTACTTCCTCACGTTCCTCGTTGCGACGCACCTCGCGACGGCGCTCGTCCTGCTCGGCTTCTTCTGGCGCGACTGGGTGCGGATCGTGAAGGGGCTCGGCCGGAGCCTGCGCGACCGCGGGATCGACCCGAACGACACCGATGCGAAGCTCGCCTGGCTGCTCGTCATGGGCACGATTCCCGCCGGGATCCTCGGGCTGGCGCTCGAGCACAAGCTCCGCACCGTCTTCGCCTCGGCCGAGTCGGCGGCGTTCTTCCTGATGCTGAACGGCCTCCTGCTGTACGGAGCGGAGCTCCTGCGGCGACGCGCGCCGCAGACCGACGTGGACGACGACGCGCGCATCGCGAAGCAGCTCGGCTGGGGTGAGGCGTTCGGCATCGGCGGCGCACAGGCGCTCGCATTGATTCCGGGCTTCTCGCGCTCGGGCGCGACGATGGGCGGCGGGCTCCTCGCTGGGCTGTCGAACAAGGACGCTGCTCGGTTCGCCTTCCTGCTCGCGACCCCGATCATCGGCGCGGCGGCGGTGCTCAAGCTGCCCGAGCTTTTCGGCGAGACCGGTGACGGCGTGCGGGGACAGGCGTTCGTCGGCGCGCTCTGCTCGGCGGCGACGGCCTACCTTGCCGTGCGTTTCCTGATGCGCTTCTTCGAGACGAACACGCTGATGCCGTTCGCGATCTACTGCTTTTGCGCCGGGCTCGCGGCGACGCTCTACTTCGCCTTCTGATGGAGGTCGTCGTCGTCCGGCACGGCGAGACCGAGTGGAGCCGCGAGCTGAAGCACACCGGGCGCACCGACGTGCCGCTGACGGAGGTCGGCGAGCGGCAGGCGCGGGCGGTCGGCGAGGCGCTGCGCGGGCGCACGTTTGCGCTCGTGCTCTCGAGCCCGCTGCGACGGGCGGCGGACACCGCGCGGCTGGCGGGCATCGAGGCCGAGCTTCGCGACGACCTCGCCGAGTGGGACTACGGCGACTACGAGGGGCGGCGCACGGTCGAGATCCGCGAGGAGGTTCCCGACTGGACGATCTGGCGCTACGGCGCCCCGGGCGGCGAGAGTGTGGAGCAGGCCGGGGCGCGGGCCGACCGGGTGGTCGACGAGCTTCGCCGCTGCGAGGGCGACGTGCTCGTCTTCGGGCACGGTCACTTCCTGCGCGTGCTGACGGCGCGCTGGCTCGACCTCCCGCCGGGCGACGGCAGGCTCTTCGCGCTCGACCCGGCCACGCTCGGCGCGCTCGGCTACGAGCGCGAGCAGCCGGTGATCCGCATCTGGAACGCTCCTGCCGAGCAGTCCAAGTAACAGACTGTTACTTGATCTCGCCGGTAGGGTCGCCGCGGTGCGCGACAGCCACGACATCCTCACCGACCCGCCGCCTCCCGCAGCTGACGCCC
>JBKPFI010000333.1:0-5887 GCA_046728775.1 Actinomycetota bacterium
CGGGAGATCCGCACGGCGTGTCACGGATGTGTGGCGGAAGCGTCAAGCTTGCTCCCCAGTGCGGATCCTGCTCGTCTCGCAGATGTACCCGGGCCCGGGCGAGCCCGACCTCGGCGTGTTCGTTGCCCAGCTCGAGCGCGCCCTACAGGAGCGCGGGCACGAGCTGGAGCGCGCCGTGCTCGACACGCGGGGCGGCGGTAAGCGCCGGTACGGAACACTCGCCGTCCGGGCGGTGAAGGCGGCGCGCCGCTTCCGGCCCGACGTCGTCTACGCGCACTTCCTCGTTCCCTCCGGCCTGATCGCGGCGCTCGCCGCGGGCTCCCGCGCGCCGCTCGTCCTGACCGCCCACGGCCGCGACGTCCGAAACGTGGGGACAGTCCCCGGAGTCGGCGCGCTGACCCGGCGGACGGTGGCGAGGGCCGCAGCCGTCATCGCAGTCTCGGACTATCTCCGCCGCGAGCTCCAGGCGAAGGTGCCGGAGGCGGTCGGCAAGACGGAGGTGATCGACTCCGGCGTGGACCTCGAGCGCTTCGCGGTCGAGCCGGCGCCCAAGGACGGCGCCCGCTTCCTCTGCCTCGGCGCGCTCAGCGAGCGCAAGAACGTTGTCCGCCTGGCGGACGCGTTCGAGAGCCTCGACGGGGACGAAGCGACACTCACCTTCGTCGGAGACGGCCCCCTGAAAGCCCGGCTCGAGGGACGAGCACGAGTCGAGCTCGCCGGCAGCGTCCCGCACGACGAGATTCCGCGGCACATCGCCGAAGCCCACGTCGTCTGCCAGCCGAGCTTGATCGAGCCCTTCGGCCAGGCGCTGCTCGAGGCGATGGCCTCCGGGCGCTCCGTCGTCGCCACTCGCATCGGTGGACCGCCCGAGTTCGTCCCGCCGGACGCGGGTGTGCTCGTCGACCCGCTCGACGTCGAAGCCCTTACCGCCGGCCTCCGCGCCGCAGCGGCTCTCCCATGTCCGAATTCCGCCGCCCGCACCGCCGCGGAGGGCCACGACGTGCGCGAGCAGGCCCGGCGCGTCGAGCAGGTCCTCGAACGAGCCGCAGCCGAAACCGCCTGAAATTCGTTTTAAGGACTAGACCCCTCTCTCCCCAGAGCAATGGCCCCAATCCGCGTCCTGATCGCCGACGACCATCGGCTCTTCGCCGAGGCCCTCGAAGCCATCCTCGAGTCGGAGCCGGAGATCGAGGTCGTCGGCCGCGCCCGCGACGGCGAGGAGGCAGTCGCGCAGGCGCTCGCGCTCGAGCCGGACGTGATCCTGATGGACATCGCGATGCCCGGGGTCGACGGCGTCGAGGCGACGAGGCGGATCCGGCGCAAGCAGCGCAAGGCGTGCGTCCTCATGCTGACGGGCTCGAACTCGCGCACCGATGTCGCGCGCGCCCGCGAGGCCGGCGCTGCCGCCTACGTGACGAAGGACCGCATCGCGGCGCAGCTGATCGAGGCGATTCACGAGCTCGCGGCCTGAACGAACCGGCGAAACGCGTTGGTATCCTGGCCGCGCTGTGCTCCAGTTCTTCGCTGTCATCCAGGTCCTGCTCTCGGCGACGCTAGTCGGTCTCGTGCTGATGCACTCCGGCCGCGACACCGGCCTCGGCGGGATGGGTTTCATGCCTGCCTCCCAGGGCGGCACCCACATCGTCGAGCGGAACCTGACGCGTTTGACGATCGCCGTCGCGCTCCTGTTCGCGGGCAACACCGTCCTGCTCTTCCATCTGCTCCAGTAGCCGGTGCGCAGCCGCCACGCGACGGCCCTGGTCGTCCTGGCGGTCACGGCCACGGGCTGCAGCTCGTCGACGCAGGAGACGCACGCCCCGCTTCCGGCGACCGGGCCGCCGCGGGTGATCCGGGTCGCGGTCGCCGATCTGCTCTGGCCACTCGAGCCCGAGCGCGCACGGACACGTGACGAGACCGTCGTCGCGCGGACGCTCTTCTCGACCCCGCTGCGGACCGACCCCGGAAGCGGCGCGTTGCGGCCGGGGCTCTGCTCGAGCTGGCGGGCGAGCGGCGCGACGTGGCGCCTGCGCTGCCGTCACGCGGGAGCGATCGCGACCCAGCTCCGGCGCACGAAGCTGGTCGCGGCCCGGCGGATCGCGGCGCCCGACGAGCGCACGCTCGTGCTCGCCCTGCGCTCGCCCGATCCCGACCTGCCGTACAGGCTGACGCAGGTCGCAGCGGCACCACCCGGCGTGCCCGGGCCGTTCCGGCTGATCTCAGCGGGCCCCAAGCAGGTCGTCGTCGAGCGCGAGGGCGTCCGCGTCGACCTGCGACGGCTCGCGCCGTACGCGGCGCTACGGCTCTTCCGGGCCGGACGGCTCGACGAGGCGCCGGTGCCGCTCGGCGACATCCGGGCTGCGAAGCTCGACCCGCAGCTCGCATCTGCGCTTCGCACACGTCGCCTGCTCGCCGTGGACGCGGTCCTCTTCGACCGCGCGATCGCCCCCGAGCTCCGCAAGGCCTACGACGACACCGCCGACCGCGCCGACTACCAGGCGCTCGTGCCCGAGTTCGAGGCGCCGCCGGCCGAGAGCCTCCGCGAGCGTGGGAAGCCGAGCGCCGCGAAGGCCGCGATCGCCCTGCGCGAGGCGCGCAAGCGGATCCCGTCGCTCCCGCGGGTCGCAGTCCGGTTCTCGGAGCCTGACGACCCGACGCTCGCCTACGGCACGAACCTGCTCGTCGCCGCCTGGCGTGACCTCGGCCTCGGCCCCTTCACGGCGAACGGCGCCGCGGACGCGCACCTCGAGCGGCTGCTCGCGCCGTACCCCCGCCTGCCCGCGCTGCTTGCGCTCGTTCGCGGCAAGCCCGTGATCCCGATCTCTTGGGTCGCCGACGCGCGGCTCGTGTCGCCGCGCCTCCGCGGCTGGCGGGAGGACGAGCTCGGCTCCGTCGACTACACGCGCGTCAAACTCCGGGCCCGGAGCCAACGCCGGTGACGTCGAAGCGCGCCGTCGCGACCGCGGGCGAGAGTGCGCCTGTCGCGTAACGGTCGTCGTAGTACGCGTTGTGGTTCAGCAGCACCGGCTCGCGTGTCAGGCTGGGCAGCTCCGCCAGGAGCTGTGGGACGGCGACGGTGAAGCGAAGGTTCATCAGCGGCTCGGCGATCTTTCCCCCGCGAATCCGGAAGGTGCCGTCGCGGGTCATGCCCGTGACGACGCCTTCGCGCGGATCGACGACACTCAGGTAGTGGAGCCGCGTGACGTAGATGCCGTCGCCGAGCGCTTCGGCCAGCTGCTCGGCCGAGTCGGCCTCGCCACCCGTGACCGAGAGCGCGAAGGGGAGCGGGCCCCAGCTGCGCAGTGAGCTCGGCGGCCCGTGGCCGGTGCTCTGCTGCCCGCCGCCGGCCCGTTTCGCGGTCTCCCGGTCCCAGACGACGCCGCTGAGGACGCCGTCCCGGACGAGCTCGACTCGCTGTTTCGGCGTGCCCTCGAAGTCGAACGCCTTCGGGAGCCCGCGCGGGTCGAGCGCGTCGTCGGCCAGCGAGAAGCGCTCGTCGAAGACCTTCTGCCCGAGCTTGTCGAACGCGTAGCTGCGCTCCTCGAGCAGCCCGAGCGCGCCGAAGGCGTCGTACGCGAAGTACGCCAGCAGCTCCGCGAACGCAGGCGGCTCCAGGACGGCCGGATACGAGCCCGGCTCGAGCTCGACAGCACCGCGCGTGAGCTTCGCCTTCTCCACCGCCTGGGCGGAGGCGGCGGCCGGGTCGACGTCGGCAAGTCGCCAGCCGGTCTGCTCGGCGTAGCCCGAGGCGCCGTCGACCGCCGCCAGCGCGAGCACGGCGACGTCCGTCATCGGCTGCGAGACCGCGAGCCCGGTCGACGACGCGAGCGCCAGCTCCGAGAGCCCGCTCGTGAAGAACCCGTAGAGGTCAAGCTCGGAGGCGTCGATCGCGGCTGCCGCAAGCTGCGCCTGCTCCTCGGCGCTCAGCGCGGCGGTCTCCTCGTCGTAACCCCCCACGGCCGCAGGCTCCGCGGGCGGAGCCAGGCCGGGGAAGTCGGGGTTCGGCGGAGCGCTGTCGGCGGCCTCGCCGGCGCGGGCCGCGAGCGCACGCAGGCCGTCGTCGTCGGTGCGGTTCGCCGACGCGATCCCGAGCCGTCCGTCCCGCACGATCTGCAGCTCGACGACGTCGTTCTCGATCAGCGTCGGCTGATGGACCTCTGAGCCGGCGAAGCGCGCCATGCCCGACCGCTCGTTGCGGACGACCGCCAGTGCCTCGTCGCCCTCGGCTGCGCGCAGCGCGCGCTCCGCCAGCTCGAGCGCGCTCACTGCTTGAAGCCGACCTGGACGTTGCGGAAGCGTGCGGGCGACGCACCGTGCGAGACGTGCGCGTGCTGCCCTGGCTGGCCCTTGCCGCAGTTCGTGAGCCCGTGCAGCCGCCACTCGTCCCTGCCCGCGACGGCGTCCAGCGAGCCCCAGAAGACCGGAGTCTGTCCGGTGTAGGTCGCGTCGCGGAGCATGCGAACGAGCTTGCCGCCCTTGATCTCCCAGGCGATCTGCGTGCCGAACTGGAAGTTGAGCCGCTTGTCGTCGATCGACCAGCTCTTGTTCGTCTGCAGGAAGAGGCCGTCGTCGACGGCGTCGATGAGCGCGTCCAGCGAGCCCTCGCCCGGCTCGAGGTGGAGGTTCGTCATCCGCACGAGCGGCATGCGGCTCCAGCTGTCCGCGCGCATCGAGCCGCCGGAGCCGCTGCCGATCCGGGCCGCGGTCTCGCGCGAGGTGAGGAAGCCGCTGAGGATCCCCTCCCGCACCACCGGCTGGCGGCCGGCCGGGACGCCTTCGTCGTCGAAGCCGAAGGTGCCGAGGCCGCCGGGAGTGGTCGAGTCGGCGGTGATGTTCATGTGCTCGGAGCCGTAGCGCAGCGAGCCGAGGTCCTCGGGCTTGAGGAAGCTCGTCCCCGCGTAGGCGGCCTCGGTGCCGTAGACGCGGTCGAGCTCGGTCGGGTGGCCGACCGACTCGTGCACCTGCAGCTGCATCTGCTCGGCGTCGATCACCAGCGTCGTCACGCCGGAGGGGCAGGGGTCGGCGCGCAGCAGCGCGGCGGCCTGCTCGCCGACTCGCGGGGCCTCGCGCTCGAGCGCCAGCGCCTCGACGAACTCCCAGCCCGCCTGCGAGCTGAGGCCCCCGTGCGCGCTGGGGTAGCTCCGAATCTGCGTGATCCCGTCCTTGGCGGCCATCGCGTCGATACCCCCGCCGCACTCGACCACCTCCTGCTCGACCGACGCGCCTTCGGAGGAGACGAAGAACTTGTGCTCGCGCTGGGCCCGAACGGACGCCGAGGTCACCTTCACGTCCTCGTGCTGGAGCGCGCGCTCGGCACGCAGGCAGAGGTCGACCTTGTCCGCGAGCGCGACCGCGAACGGGTCGCGCTCGACTTGCGTGCGGAACTCGCCGCGCGCCGCCTCGACCGGCGCCAGCTCTCGACGGTGCCCTCCCGGCGCAGCCTTCGCGAAAGCACAGGCCTTGGCGGCCGCGGCCTCTGCGCCTTCGCTGTCGAGACGGCGGTCGCAGGCGAAGCCCCAGGCGCCGCCGACGAGCACGCGCACGCCGATGCCCTCGGTCTCCGAGTCGTCGAGCCGCTCGACGCGCTGGTTGCGGGTTCCGACTACCTGCGAGCGCCGGACGACCACGCGCGCGTCCGCATACGACGCCCCCGCGCCGAGAGCTGCGGCAACCGCGTGCTCGCAGAGCTCCCGCACGCCGGTACCTTAGTGCTCGCCGAGCCGCCGAGGAAGCCGTGGCTACAATGCCCCCGCGCGCTGGTGGCGGAATTGGTAGACGCGCAAGGTTGAGGGCCTTGTGGGGTTAACACCCCGTGGAGGTTCAAGTCCTCTCCAGCGCACTCTCCTCGGAAGTCCGGCCCGCTTTCGCGGGCCATGACGACTTCCGAGGA
>JBKPFI010000190.1:0-5449 GCA_046728775.1 Actinomycetota bacterium
GACGCGCTCGTTGCTCCCGGCTCCTACCCGGTGAGCTGGCGCCTCGACGTGGCCCTCGAGGAGCTCGAGCCGATCCCTGCCGCGGTGACCGTTCATGTCGGGACGAGCGACGTGGCGGCTCGGGTCGTCCGCGACGGCCGCTATGCACAGCTGCGGCTGAGGGAGCCGGTCGTGGCGGCGCGCGGCGACCGAGTCGTCCTGCGCACGGAGACGACGGTCGGCGGGGGCGTCGTGCTCGATCCGGCTCCGCCGCGGCGCTTCGACCCGAAGCGCCTAGAGTTGCTCGAGCAAGGCGACCCTGGGGCGATTCTGCGGGCGCTCGTCCACGAGCCGGTCAGCGGCCCGGAGCTGCAGGCGCGCGGCCTGCTCCCGCCGGCCGAGCTGGCCCGAGGCCTTCGTGCGCTGGAGCAGGCGGGCGACTGGTACTTCGCGCCCGAGTGGCTCGACGAGCAGCGCGCGGCGGTCCGCGAGCGGCTCGCGGAACGGGCGCGCTCGTCCCCGCTCGACCCCGGAATCCCGCTCGGCGAGCTCCTGCCGCCGCAGCCGTGGGCTCCCTCGGTGTTGCAGCTCTTGCACGTGGAGCGGCGCGACAGCAAGGCCTACGCTCCCGGCGCGACGCCGCAACTCGGCGAGCACGAGGCGGCGGCCGCCGAGCTGGAGGCGCGGCTCGACGTCGAGGATCTCGTGCGCGTGGAGGACCGCCGACTCGCGGCCTTCCTCGAGCAGCGCGGCACGCTGAAGCGCGTCGGAGATGGGTTCGCCGTCTCGCTAGCTCTCTACGAGCGCGGGCTCGCCGCGCTGAACCAGCTCGCGCCGATCACGCTCGCCGGCTTCCGCGACGCGCTCGGCATCTCGCGCCGAACCGCGCAGCTCCTGCTCGAGCGCTTCGACGCGGACGGCATCACGCGGCGCGTCGGCGACGAGCGCCGGCTCAGAGCAGCCGGCCGTCGCTGAGACGGACCTCGACCCTGCACGCCTCGTCGCCTCGGAGCATGCAGGTCGGCTCGTCCAGGTCCGCATGCTGGCCGTAGTAGCTCGCCGTCCCCTCGGCCACTCCTCGCAGGAAGACGCAGAGCCGACGGGGCGAGTCGTACGTGATCGAGACCCCCTCCTCGCCGAGCGGCGCGATCGCGAGGTGCGGCGGCGCCGCTCCGGGGATCGTCTCGCGCACGAGCTCGTGGATCCGCCCCTCGACCTCGAGCAGGAACTCGCACGCCGAGGGCGCTGCCGCGAAGAACGCCGGGTAGAGGCGGGGGAACGTCGTCTCGCCGGTGAAGACGCCGAGCCCGAAGAGGATCTCGTCCGCGTCACGCCGAGTGTGCGTGGCGGCGACGTCGACGAGCCGGCGGAGGTCCTCGTCCGGGTAGGCCGTGCTGATGAGGTACTCGGGCTCGGTCGCGAAGACCGCCGCCGCAGCCGCCCGCCCATGCTCCGCGACGAGATAGTCGCGCAGGCTCCTGAAGATCACGCCGTGCAGAGCGAGCGAGTCTACGGCGCGCCGCGGAGCGACAGAGGCCCGCTACGCTCGCGCTGGAGCGGCATGGGCCCGGTGGCCCAGCTGGTCTTCAAAACCAGTGCGGTCGTGCAGCCCACGGCTCGGTCGGTTCGACTCCGGCGCCGCTCCGCTTCGCCGAAGAGTCAGCGCAGCAGCTCGACCAACGGGAACGACCGGTGGGCCCGCGGCGGGACGACGAAGTTCTGGCGGTGGGTCGCCTGCATCACGCCGTTGATGCCGTTCTGGCTGTCGCTGACGCTCCCGCGCAGGTCGGTTCCGTCGGGCAGGACGCCGTCCATCGCCCGGCGCGCGGTGTGGAAGAGGCGGCTGGCCGGCGTGAACACGACGAAGTGAAGGCCCGCCGTCGGAGAGGCCCCGGTCTCCGGCCACGCGAAGGGGTTGTCGAGCGTGCTGAAGTCCTCGCGGATTGGCACCGCCGTGCCCTTCGGGCGCAGCCGACCGTAGTTGTCGACGACGTCGCCGCCCAGCCGCGTCGCCTGCTGGAGCGTCTCGTTGTGTCCGAGGACCCCCCGCGTCGAGGCGTCGTCGACCACCTGCTGCTTCGACGCCACCTCGGCGGGGCCGTTCGGCAGCGTCACCGTCGCAGGGTCGCCCGGAACCTGCGTGCGCGGCGAAAACATCCGCGCGACGCGCGTCGCGTAGTCGAAGCCGCCCTGCGCAGGGTCGTACCAGCGCACGAGGTCGAGCGACAGGTGCGACATGTGCATCGCGCAGCCGGCGGCGAAGTAGCCGCTCGGCCACTGGTTGGTGACGCCCCGCAGTGTCTCGAAGCTGACGATGTTGTCCGGCCCGAGCGCAGCGGTCTGGGTGCTCGTGAAGCCCAGCATCAGCTGGGACTTGTCCGGGATCAGCTCCGCGCCCGGGACGTTGTTCTGCAGCGCGAGCTGCTTGCTCACGCTCGGCTTGTCGAAGCCGCGCCCGAGGAAGCCAACGCGCTTGCTCGTGAGCTGGAAGAGGTCGCCCACGTAGAGCTTGCTCGAGCTGTCCTCGAACAGCGATCGCTCGACCGAGCGCAAGGTCGCCTGGGAGTCGCTGCGCAGCTGGAAGATGACGTGGTTGTCCTCGAGGACGACGCTCGCCGGGTCGCTTGGGAAGGCGATCGCATCGAGGACGGCGTACTGCGTGCCGCCCGACGACTGCGACAGCGGCACGTCCACGGGCGCATAGCGCTGCCAGAGCGACGGCACGTGCGTGCGGAAGTACGGCAACCCCCAGCCGACGACCGTGGTCAGGCCCGCGGCCGTTGCCGGGTACGTGGAGTCGAGCGTGCTGAGCGCGTTCTCCAGCCGCGAGCGGGCGCTCTTCAGCCGGGACGTCGTCCACGTGCCGCCCGCGAGCTTCGCCGTGATCATGTCGTTGTAGATCGGAGGCACGACCGCGGAGACGCCGTTGTCGAGCACAACCTCGAGCCCCTCGATCAGGTACTGCTCCTGGCGACGCCGAACTGTCGCGGCGGCCGCCCGCTTCGGGCCGGCGATTCCGAGCTCGTCGAGCGCTCCGTAGAGCCCTCGGCTGCTGATCGCGCCGAGCGACACCGCTCCCGCGCGCCCCAGCAACGACCGCCGGCTGAACCTTCCGCCCTCGCTCATGGAAGACCCCCTTCTCCCACCGCAGCACGGGCGCGCCCCCCGCGCCCGAAAGGAGGCCCATCGTAGCCTGGGTTTTCGCGAATCGCCGCGGCGCGGACTAACCGGCGCATTCGAGGCGGGTGTTGTCGACGCTCGCCGTCGGCACGCCTCCCGCGTTCACGGTCGTGTGGAGCGTGTAGCCCATGATCAGGTTCGGGGAGCCGCCCTGACTCACGAGCTCGACGCTGTGCGTCTGCGTGTCGGTGCTCGGGAAGGGCGGGCGGGCGTAGAAGCTGTGGTCGTACGTGTCCGACAGCCGGTAGCGCTCGGCCGTCGTCAGGCTGGCGCCGCTCGCCTTCTCGTTGACGAGCTGGTCGAGATGAAAGCCCCCCTGACCGTCGTCGCGGACGTAGTAGACGATGTGCAGCGTGCCGCTGACGTTGACGACGTCGCCGGGCGTGCACGGGTTCGGGCGCACGTCGGCCGGGATGTTCAGCGTCACGTTCACGGGCCCGCCGGCGGCTTCGGCCGATCCGGCGCGCGTGAACCCGACGATCAGCGCGCCGAGAACGGCCGCGCCCGTGACGGCGAACGCGAGGAACGAACGCAGGCGATGCGGAGCTCGTAAGCCCATGACACTCCTTTCTGAGGACCGCAGGTAGTAGTGCGTAAACGCAGCCTGGGCGAGCACGGTTACGGCTTTCAAGCAAGAAAAAAGAGAGCGGGCTCCCACGGGCGAGAGCCCGCCCTTTCGACGCCGCGTCAGCGCGAGCGGCTCCTCGAACGGGAGCGCGAGCTTGCCTTCTTGGTCGAGCGCTTGGTCGCCGCCTCGAGGTCGGCGACGAGGCCCGTCGGCTCCTTCGGCAGGCCGGCTCGCTTGCGCAGCTTGGCCGCGATCTCCGAGATCTCCTCCGGCGCGTAGTCCGGGGCGAAGACCGCGGGCTGCGGCGGCAGGTCGCGCGGAGGCACGCCTTCCGGTGCCTCGTCGATCACGACGAGGTCCTCGCCGGTCTCCGGGCTCGGGCCGTTGAAAACGGCGGCAAGCTCCCGGTAGTCCTGCGGCGAGAACCGGTAGAGCCGAAGGTGGTCGCCGCGTTCGATGTGCGGCTTGCACTCGGGGATCTTCTCCGTCGGGATCCGCGGGGTCGGGAACAGCTTCCCGAGGTTCGCTCCCGTGAGGTTCTCGAGCGCCCGGGCGTACGCGATCTGGTGCACCCCACCGCGGACGAGCAGGTAGCCCGTGAGCGCGCGGGCCGCGGGGTGGTCGACCATCTCGTAGACCTTCAGCTTGTTGTTCCGGGCTCCCGTCTCGAGGAAGAAGTTGTGCGTCAAATCCTCGACGAGGTCGCCCGAGGAGAACACGTAGTCGCCGTTCCACGGGCGGCCGTTCGAGTCCTGCGGTAGCGCACCCTGCCCGCCCGCGACGAAGTGCTGCGGGTTACCGGCGCCCTTGACGCCCTCGAGCGGGCCCTTCGCCGCGTCGACCTTCGTGCGGCCGTTCGGCGTCGGCGACGCGCCGGTCAGCATCGTGTTGATCGCCGTCGCGACCAGCTCGATGTGGCCGAACTCCTCGGCGGCGATGTTCGCGACCAGGTCGTAGAACGGCCGCGCGCCCTGGCGGCCCCGGAAGTTGAACGACTGGAACGTGTAGTTGAGGAACGTGGACATCTCGCCGAACCTGCCACCCATCAGCTCTTGCACCGTCGCGGCGCCGGCGGGATCCGGATCGGATGGCGGCGGCAGCTCCATGGCGATCCGGTCGTAGCGAAGGATCATGTGACCCCCTTTCGGTCGGAGCACGAAGCACCCCGACTACCCGCCGCGCCGACTCGGAAACAGCCGGGCCGTAGAATGGCCCCATGAGCATTCGATCGTGGTTCGAGAAGCGTCGCCAGCGGGGGGACGCCGATGCTGTGAAGCGCGCGGAGGAAGAGTCAGTCGAGTCGGGACAGGAGCGCGCGCACAGTCACGGCGACCGCTGGGGCGAGGCTGCCGACGAGCGTGGCGCCAGGCGCATCGGCGAGACGCCCGACGACGTCAGCCGGCTCGGCGACTTCAACCCGTAGGACCGGCCTCATCTCGCCGGCCGCTGCGCGCCGGTGCGGCCGACGCGTACGATCGCGCCGTGGCCGCGCCGATTCGCATCGGTACCTGCTCCTGGGCCGACGAGTCGCTGACGCGCTACTTCTATCCGCCCAGCGTCAAGAGCGCGGAGGAGCGGCTGCGTTACTACACCGACCGCTTCGACACCGTCGAGGCGAACTCGACCTACTACCGGCTCCCGGACGAGCACATGGTCGAGCGCTGGGCCGAGCGCACGCCGGACGGCTTCGTCATGCACGTGAAGGCGTTCGGCGCGATGACG
>JBKPFI010000222.1:0-9082 GCA_046728775.1 Actinomycetota bacterium
GGGTTGATCGACCTCGACACACGCACGGTCGAGCGCGTGCACACGCCGAATTGGCAGCTCGAGGCGCCGCGGATCTCGGCCGGCGGACAGGTCGCGGTCGTCGAAGGGTTCTCGTCCGACCGCGGCACGCTCACCGGCACCGTCCACGTCGTCGGCAAGGGGCCGATCGCGCCCGAGCTGCACGCAACCTGGATCGAGTTCGCGGACGAGGACACGCTCTGGGTCGCCGGCTGGCGCGGCGCAGGAACGTTCGCCGGCCGGCTCAGCCTCGACGGCTCGTACGAGGAGCTCTTCGGCGGCGACTTCACGATCGGGCCCAAGTTCATGCCCGCGCTCGCCGTCAGTGCGGACGGCTCCCGCGTCGCCGCGGCCTACGAGGGCCCTGACGAGGCGCCAGAGGTCGCGCTCTGGGAGAACGGCGAACGGCGGACGCTCACGAGCCTCAACGCCGAGCTGGAGCCGAAGCTGAAGAACATCGACTGGCGCGCGTACCGCTGGACATCATTCGACGGCCTCGAGATCGAGGGCCTGCTCGCGCTCCCACGGAACGACAACGACAAGCCACTCCCGCTGGTCGCGATGGTCCACGGCGGCCCGACCGGATCCTGGCCCTGGGCCTTCGCCCCGGCGTACGGCCTTGTGCAGCTGTTCGTGGGCGAGGGGTACGCGGTGCTCCTCCCGAACGTGCGCGGCAGCGTCGGCTGGGGCCCGGAGTTCGCCGAGGCGAACCTCGGCGACATGGGTGGGGGCGACCTCCAGGACATCCTCACCGGGATCGACGCGCTCGTGCGCGACGGGATCGTGGACGACAAACGTGTCGCAATCGACGGCGGAAGCTACGGCGGGTTCATGGCCTGCTGGGCGGTCACGCAGACCGACCGCTTCGCCGCGGCGATCCCCGAGGCGGTCGTCACTGACTGGGTCAGCTTCCACTCGACGACGAACATCGGCCAGTTCGACAAGCTGTACCTCCAGGCCGACCCGTACGACGCGGACGGCGAGTACACGCGCCTCTCGCCGGTCTACCACGCGTCGAAGTGCCGCACGCCGACGCTCATCCTCCATGGCGAGGACGACCTCTGCACGCCGCTGTCGCAGGCGGTCGAGTTCTACACCGCGCTCGTCGCGGCCGGCTGCGAGACGGAGCTCGTCGTCTACCCGCGCGAGGGACACGGCTGGACCGAGCGCGGGCACCAGATCGACGCCTGGAACCGGATGCGCGACTGGCTCGCGCGGCACCTGTAGGGCCCAAGGGAGCGACGCCGGAGCGCCGCTCCCTCGCAAGCGATTGCCTACAAGCCAGTGATGAACGCCGGGAAGCTGAAGGGCTCGTCGAACGGCTCGATCGTCTCGGGCGAGAACCCACCGCCCGTGAGAGTGCACTCCGCGTTCGCAACCCTCTCGATCCCCGGCGCGTCGTTGAAGGGCCCGTGCACCACGCCGGGGCCTCCGACGACCCGCAACGCCGCTGTGCGTGCGAGCGCCTGGTTCACGAGGATCACGTCCCCGATCCCGGTACAGGTCGCACTGAAGTAGAACGGCTTACCCGCCGCCTCGGTGTCCGGCTTGTCGGCCTGTGCGACGCCTGCTCCTAGGCCGTACAAGACGACGGCGACCGCCGCCAGCAGCAGTCTGATGCGCATCTGGTCTCCCCTTTCGTTTGCCGCAGTCGCACGAGTCTTCCACCGTTCCCGTCGCGGGACAAGATGCGCCCCTTGAAACTCGACGCCTCGAAAGTAGGATCGGGAGAGTTCGGCGGGGGGCCGATAGGAGGGCAATGAGGCAGCGACCCGGGGTCATGGCGCCCCCCGATCTCTACGACCGTCCCGCGAAGCCGGGCCTGATGAGCCCGTCGTCAGCCGCGGCCGAGCCCGTCGACCCGAAGATCTTCCTCTGGGCGGTTGCCTTCGTGCTCGCTGCCGTCGAGCTCTGCTTCGAGCTCGCGGTCTCGTAGCTCGTCCTTCGCCAGGAAGCCCGCCCGCGCGGGAATGACGTATAGCGGCAAGACCGCCAGGCAGGCAGCCTCACGCGCCAGCAGGGTCACGGGGTGCCAACCCGGCGGCGACGCGCTGGTGACGGTGACCCTGGGGTCGCCCAGAGCGGCGCGGACGAGCGTCCTGGCCCGGTAGGCATGCCACGCCGACGTGACGACCACGACCTCGGTCGCGCCGACGTCACGCACGGCCGCGGCGATGGCGCGCGCGTTCTCCCGCGTGTTGCGCGCGTCCGGGTCGAGCGAGACCCGGCCCTCGGGCCAGGCGCCGCGCATCAGCTCCGCCTCGCCGGTGAGGAGCACGGCGTCGCCCTCGCGCACGAGTGCCTGCGCGTGGCGCACGCGAGCTGCGCAGACGTCGTGCAACCCGTCGCCCCGGCGAGCCGAGTAGCCGAGCACAGCGACTAGGCGCATCAGCGGCGGCGCAGCCGCAGGAAACCGAGCAGCGTGGCGGCGATCGTGAGCACGACCAGCAGGGACTTCTTGCCGCGGAGCTTCGACTCGCCGCCGGCGCGCGGGCGCATGTCGACCGGTACCTCGTCGACGCGCAGGCCCTCCTCCTGCAGGCGCAGCAGCGCCTGCACCTCCGGCGCCTCGGTCGTGTACGGCCGCGCGAGGACCGGCAGCGCCTTGGCATTCGCGGCGTACATGCCGCTGGTCGCGTCGAGGAAAGGCCGGCGCAGCGCCACCTTCATCGAGCGCCGCAGCACGGCCGTGCCGAAGCGGCGGGCGGCGCTCGGCTCGTAACGGTAGGCGGCGTAGCCGTCGCCGCTCGCGAAGCGCGAGCCGACGGCGACGTCGCACGCGCCCGAACGCACGCGCTCGAGCAGGCGGGCGAGCTCCTCGACAGGGTGCTGCCCGTCGGCGTCGACGCGTCCGCAGAACGCGTAGCCCTGGTCAACCGCGTAGCCGTACCCGGCCGCGATCCCGGCCGGCAGGCCGCGGTTGACGCCGAAGGAGATCACTTCGGCCCCGTGGCGGCGGGCGACCTCGGCCGTCCGGTCGGTCGACCCGTCGTCGACGACGAGGACGTCAGCCTGCGGAAGGCCCTGCCGCAGCTCGTCGAGCACGGCCGGCAGGTTCTCCTCCTCGTTCCAGGCCGGGACGAAGACGAGCGTGTCGCTCACGAGGTCAGCCTAGCCGTCCGGCCGCGTCGAAATCGCCGCGGCCAAGCGCATTGAGGAGCGCGACGTTGGCTGCGACAACGACCGCGAGGACGATGCCGAGCACGAGCTGGCCGGACGCGATCAGGGCGACGGCGGCCAGGCCGAAGAACGCGGCCTCCAGCAGGATCCGCCGGACGCCGGTGAGGTGAAACGGCGCCTTCGGCGAGCCGAAGAGACCCCAGACGACCGCCGCGGCAAAAGGGGCTGCGATCGCGAGGATGACGTGGACGGCGGTGCTGCTGCCCGTGGTCGCGCCCCAGTAGCCGTAGGAAGCCAGTGCGGCGAGCTCGAGCAGGAACTGCAGCGCGAGGCTGACCGCGACCACGAGAGCGGCTACTCGCTCGCGAGCTCGAGCAGGGCCTCGACCGTCGCCCAGTTGCGCGCGGTGGCCGTGACGCCGAGGTCTTTGCCGGCGAGCTTCGCCCACAGCTTCGAGCGGGCGACCGTCCTCGGGTGCCAGGCGTAGACCTCGCGGCCGATCGCGACGACCCGCTCGTCGGGCTCGGCGACGGCCTCCAGCTCGCGCACGACCTTGGCCGGAATCTTGGCCGAGAGGAAGCTGACCTGGTAGCGCTTCGGCTCTGTCGCGACGTCGGCGAGCGGATTGCGCTTCACGACCGCGGCCAGCTGGGCGCGCGCGCGCACGACGACCGGGATCTCGAGCCCGAATCGCTCCTTGATCACCTTCTCGCATTTCCGCGCGACGCTCTCGGGCTTGGCGGTGCTCGTCAGGACGACGTTGCCGCTCTGGAGGTGTGTGCGCACGTCTTCGAAGCCGGCTTCCTCGAGCGCCTCGCGCAGCTCCGGCATCGCGATGCGGTTCCGCGAGCCGAGGTTGATGCCGCGGAGCAGAACGACGTGGCGGGCCACGCCGGGAGCCTACGCGCGCCTTGAAGGTCGCGAGGAAACACCGCAGTATCCGCCTCGACGATGGGCGAACTGCTCGGAGAGGTCGTCCCGCTCGCGGCAGCCGCCGCGATCAGCCCCGTCGTCTTCCTAGTTCAGCTTACAACCCTCACCGGCCCGCGGCCGATCGCGCGCGGCGCGGCGCTGCTCGCGGGCGCCGCGATCGTCCTCATTGTTCTCAGCACGCTCGGCGTCCTCCTCGGCGGGACGTCGTTCTCGACCAACGACACGCTGAAGGCGACGCTGAACATCGTCCTGGGGGCACTGCTCATTCTTGTCGGCCTCCGCGCTCTGTTGAAGCCGCCGAAGCCGAAATCGACGGAGCCGGACACGAAACCGAAGAGCGTCAGCCGCTCGTTCGTCTCGGGCGCAGCCGCGATGGCGTCCAACGTGACCTCGTTCGCGCTCTACATCCCAGCGCTGGCGCTGATCGCCGGAAGCGGGCTGCCGCTCGGACAACGGGGCCTCGCGGCGCTGATCATCCTGCTGATCACGCTCGCGGTCGCCTGGGTCCCGCTGGCGCTGGCAGCCACGGTGCCCGCGGCGTCGAGCCGCCTGCTGCCGGCGCTCGGGAGCTGGATGACGGCGAACGACCGCTGGATTCAGGTCGTCCTCGGCTTCGGCTTCGGCATCTGGCTCGTGATCAAGGGCATCCAGGCGCTCTAGGCCTCGAGAGGAGGCCGAGCAGGAAGCCCGCGAGAAGGAGCTGCACCGAGGACGGAACGCCGCCGCTCCGGTGCCAGCCCCGCAGGCGGTGACTCGGGAAGAGCTTGCGTCCGCCCGGCCGAGGAAGCCTGAAAACGTGTTCGAGGTCAGGGCACGACGCCGCGAGCGCGCCGGTGACCGCCGGATCGAACGGCCCGCGCACCGCGGCGAGGAGCAGAACCGCAGCGACTCCAGACCGGATCTCGAAGCCTCGGTCGGGGATGTCCTGGTGCGGCATCCGATCCCCCGCGAGGTGAAGAACCAAGCCGAGCGGCAGCGAGCGCAGCCGCGAGCCGACGAGGGCACCGCCGGCCGCCCCTGTCGCGACGTGAAGCGAGACGATCACGCAACAACCCTGCCAGCAAGCTTGACTCTGCGTGGCAAACCGCGAATCCTCTAGCGCGTGGCAGCGGCGCTCGGTTGGGGAGTGATCGCTGCCTCGTCGCTCGTGCTCGGCGTGATCCTCGGCCTGCTGCGGTCGTGGCCGGAGCGGCTGATCGGGCTGGTGCTCGCGTTCGGGGCGGGCGCGCTCGTGAGCGGCGTCAGCTTCGAGCTGTTCGAGGAGGGCGTGGCGGTCGGAGGTGCGGCCGCGGTGGGGATCGGGCTCGGCGTCGGTGCGCTCGTCTACTTCGTGCTGGCCCGCGCGCTGGAACGCGCCGGTGCGCGCCGTGGCCAGGCCGCCGCCGGCGGCACCGCGCTGGCGCTAGGCGCGTTCCTCGACGGCATTCCCGAGCAGACCGTGCTCGGGATCGGGATCGCCGGCGGCGAGGGCGTCAGCATCGGACTGCTCGTCGCGATCTTCGTCTCGAACCTGCCGGAGGCGATCGGCTCGGCGACCGACATGCGCGCGGCGGGCACGAGCCTGCGCCGGATCCGTGTCCTGTGGCTCGGCGTCGCGGCGCTCTGCGCGCTCGCGACACTGCTCGGCTATTGGCTGGCGACGCGCACGGGCGGGCACTTCCAGGCGGGCATCAACGGCTTCGCGGCGGGTGCGCTCCTCGTGATGCTCGTCGACTCGATGATCCCCGAGGCGACCGCCAAGTCGGGCCGAGTGGCCGGGCTCGCGACGACGCTCGGCTTCGCAGTGGCGGCCGGGCTCTCAACGGCGACGGCATAGGAATCCGGAGCGATATTCCCTTGCCAGGCGTCGGCGCGACGTGTAATGTCTCCCCTCTAATTCGGGGAAAGGAGGAAAGACATATGCTCGATCTCGCGACGAATCGTCGGTACGTCTTCTCCGCCCCGGCCATCGCGGCCACCCACGCGGAGGGACGCGTCGGCGCACTCAACCCTCGGGAAGCCCTCGACTGGAGGCGCTCCGGCTAACGGATCGCGTCATACCGAAGTCCAGTGAGGGCGACCCAGACGGGTCGCTTTCGTCGTTCTAGAGCCAGACGAAAGGAGCGGCACCGAGGTGTCACTCAGCAACAAGCCATAGACCGAGTCGATCCCGACTTGGGAGTATCAGTTCACCGAGCGTTACAAGCGCAAAATTGCTCTATGAAATTGGAGTCGGCGGTAGCCAGCGCGTTTTTCCGGTAGCTGATACGCAATTCCTTCTCTTGCCGGGACTCGATCTCGGTCAACTTCCCAATCGAGGCCATAGGCGAGAGGAGGTGAAAAAGGTGTTCTATTACGACGTCGACTTCTACCGTCAGCGGTACGAAGAGAAGATGGCGGAGATGCGTCGCGACTACCAGCGGCCGCCGCAGCGACGGCAGAACGTGTCCGCTCCCTGGATGCAGTACGTGTCCTCGGTGTGGTCGCGACCCCGCTGGCGGCGGGCGCCTGTCTACCGCCCATGAGGAGCAACTTCGCGCGGAGCCGCGCGTCCCGGGTGCTCGCACCCGCTCGATGTTCGAGCCGAGGGCGTGCGGCTCCGTACTACATCGCGTGGCGGCTAGGCTCGCGGCGTGCTCCAGCTCGAGACACCCCACGGCCTCGCGCGAGCTCACCTCCGGCTCGTCGATTCTCCCTTCGCTGCGCTGATCCTCGGCCACGGTGCGGGTGGCGGCGTCGAGTCGCCCGACCTCGTCGGTGCGACGAACGCAGCCAGGGAGGTAGGAATTAGTGTCGCGCTCGTCGAGCAGCCCTACCGCGTGGCCGGCCGTCGCAGCCCGGCGCCTGCTCCACAGCTCGACGCGGCCTGGACCGCCGTCGTCTCGCAACTGCGCGAAGACTCCTTGAGCGGGCTGCCGCTCCTGCTGGGCGGCCGGTCCGCGGGAGCGAGGGTGGCCTGCCGCACGGCCGAAGAGCTCGGCGCCGCGGCTGTCCTGTGCCTCGCCTTCCCGGTGCATCCGCCCGGGCGAGCCGACGACCCCGAGAAGAGCCGTCTACCAGAGCTCGACGCGGTGCGGGTCCCGACGCTCGTCGTCCAGGGCGAGCGCGACCCCTTCGGCATGCCGCCGGACGGCCCCATCCGCACGGTCGTCCGGATTCCCGGCACGCACTCGTTGAGAAGCAGCACGGCCGTCGCGGCGGCCGTCTCGGACTGGCTCGCGACGATCGTGCCGCGGCTGGCGCGAAGCCCCCCGGGAGCGGGGCCTCGCGCGCAAGCCAAGGGCTAGAGGCCCTGGCCCGGGCCTGTCCGGGCCCGCCCGCCGTAGTACGTGCCGAGCTCGTCGCGGTAACTCTGCTCGCGGTACCGCTCCTCGTCGAACTCCGGCGCGTTCTTGATCTCGTCCTTCGTGCGGGCGACGAAGACCGTCTCGGTGTCAGGGTCGATGTCGCTGATCACTCCGGCTGGCAGCATCACCTTCTTGCCGAAGATCCACGGGCCTGTGTCGACGACGACGAAGCTGCCGCCGGCGTCATACGTGGACTCGTCGACCTTGCCGATGCTGCCGTCGGTCGCCTCGACCTTGAAACCGGTCAGGTCGATGTTCTGCGGCAGACCAACTGCGAACGTCCACAACTCGATGGTCGCCATGACTACACCTCCCAACGAGGCTTGTGCCTCGTGCGCGTTTCCTTACCCCGTACCTCACATCTCGGCTACCCCCGTTTCGCGGACCCAAACGCGGCCCCCTTGAAGCGCCTGAAACCGAGGAGTAGCCTCGGTTCGAGCTGAGGCACTTTTGGGGGAAGGGAGCTCCGATGACGCGCCGTTTCGCCTGCGGGATCGGTCGAGGCCCTGTGGTGCTCGCTGCGTGCGTGATCGCACTTTCGCTCGCCGTGGGCCCTGCGGCGGCACCGAACGGCAATGCGGCTCGACAGGCCGCCCCCACACGCATCCTGCTGGTGGGTGGGCTGCTCGACCTGTCGAGCGGTTGGACGTCGCTCGGCCGGGCGAGCCGCGTGACGCTCGATCTTGCGGCCGCTGACGCGAACGCGCGGCTGGCCCGTGCGGGCTCGCTGGTGCGGGTACGGGTGACGAGCGTCGACGTGCGCGGCAAGCCGAGCGAGGCCGTGCGCCAGCTGCGGCGGCTCGCCGCCCAGGGCATCCGGGTCTTCGTAGGCCCCGAGTCGAGCGCGGAGGTTCGAGCCGTGCGGGCGGCCGCGAACAGGCTTGGCGTCCTCGTCGTCAGCCAGGGAAGTACGGCGCACTCACTCGCGCTGGCCGGCGACAACGTCTTCCGCCTGGTGCCCGACGATCGGCGGGAAGCCGAGGCGATGACCGCGCTACTGAAGCGCGACCGGATCCGGGCGGTGGCGCCGATCTGGCGGAACGATCCGGGCAACGCCGGGCTCGTCACGTCGCTGAGGGGGCGCTTCAAGGGCGTCGTCTCGGCCGGCGTTCCGTACGCCACGGACACGACCGATTTCTCCTCGACGGCGGCTGCGCTCAGCCAGCAAGTGAATGCGCTCAAGGCTCGGAAGCTCGGTGCCGTGGGTGTGTACCTCGCAGGGTTCGACGAGGTCGTGGATCTTTTCCGAGCGGCCTCGACCGACTCGACCCTCGGCTCGGTGCGCTGGTACGGCAGCGACGGCGTCGCGCTCACGACGCGGTTGATCGGCAACGCTCGCGCGGCTGCCTTTGCCAACGCGCGCGGGTATCCGAACCCGACGCTCGGCCTGGACGCACAGGCGACCCGGCGCTCCGCGGCGCTACGGGCGCGCATCCGCGCGCGACTGGGGAGCCGGCCAGACGCCTTCGCGCTCACGACCTATGACGCACTGCAGATCGCAGTCCGGGCGGCCGAAAAGACCGGCGGCATCGTCCGGATCGGCCAGTTCCGGCGCGAGTTCGCGAAGGCGGCGCACGGCTACGAGGGAGTGACTGGCACGATCGTCCTGAACGCGTCCGGCGACCGGGCCTATGGCAGCTTCGACTTCTGGTCGGTATGCCGGAGCCACGGCGCTTTCGCCTGGC
>JBKPFI010000273.1:0-3343 GCA_046728775.1 Actinomycetota bacterium
GCCGGCGAGACGACGACTGCCTTCCTGACCGAGCACCCACCGCTCTCGGCACCGCCGCTCCGGCTGCCGGATCGCGCCTGGCGTGGCGGCTTCCGGCTGAACCTCCCCCCTCCGCCGCCGGCTCCGCCCCCGGACCCCGAAGCGTCGCGTGATGCTGGAGCGCGTAGCGCCGAGCAGAGCGCGCTGGCGGCTCCGATGCCCGGAACCGTGATTCGCGTCCTGGCCGGCGAGGGCGACAAAGTGCAGCCGAGACAGCCGCTGGTCGTGCTGGAGGCGATGAAGATGGAGACGCCGGTCGTCTCGCCTTACGAGGCGGTGGTCCGCGCGGTCCACGTCAAGGAAGGCGACCAGGTCGCAGGCGGCAGCGTGCTCGTGGAGCTCGAGGAGTAGAAGCTAGAAGAGCTTCTGGAGCTTCATCGCCTGGCCCATGTCGCCCTTGACCTTCAACTTCCCCGACATGTAGGCCGCGGTGGGGTTCTGCTCGCGGTTGGCGATCTTCGTGAAGGTCTCCGACGACGCCGAGATCGTGCAATCCGCGTCGCCGCCGTTCTCGGTGACGGTGACCTTGCCGTCGTCGACGTCCACGTGCCACGTCCCGGCGCCCTCGATCTCGAAGCGGTAGCTCGCGTTCATTCCGGCGGCTTTCGACGAGTCGATGCGCGACTCCAGGGTCTCGAAGAACTCTCTCGGGCTGTCGGGCACGGGGGCGAGGTTATAGCACCGGCTCGGGCTCGAGGCGCCGCGCCCGGGTAGCCGGGAGCAGCACTGCGAGCGCGAGTCCGGCCACCGGCGCGGCCGCGGCTGCGTACATCGCCGAGCGAAGGTCGATCGAGTCTGCGAGCGCGCCCAGGCCGACCGCGGCGACGCCGCCGAGGCCGATCGAGAGGCCGATCGAAAGGCCGGAGGCCATCCCGATCCGTTTCGGCAGGTACTCCTGGCTCATCACCATTGTGACGCCGAAGGTGCCGATCACGCAGACGCCCACCAGCGCCAGCGCGACGGCTCCGAGGACGCCTCCCACGACCACGTAGACGAGGATCAGCGGCGCGGTCGCAGCGAGGCTCGCAATCAGCACCGGCCGTCGGCCGAGCCGGTCGGCCAGTGGGCCTGCCGCCAGCGTGCCGAGCCCGCCGGCCAGCAGCATCAGCGACAGCAGGTGGCTGCCGTACGCCTTCGAGTGGCCCAGCGAGACCTCCCACAGCGGCACGAACGTCACGAGCCCGAACCAGGCCACGCTGCGGAAGGCGATCACGCCCAGCAGCAGGGCGAGCGCGCCGGGACGGTCGTCTCCGGCCGCGGCCGAGCGCGCACCGGGCTCGGGGGCGAAGCTCGCCAGGTACGGCACCACGAGCAGCATCACGGCGGCGACGGCGAGCACCGGGAGCGCAAGCAGCAGCCCGCCGGTCAGCCCGAGCGCGAGCACGAGCGGGGTCGTCGCCGTCGGCCCGAGCGCGTAGCCGAGGTTGCCGCCGATGGAGAAGAGGCTCATGCCGCTCGCGCGCTTGCGGCCGCTCGTGTAGGCGGCGAACTTCGAGCCCTCGGGGTGATACGCAGCCACGCCGAGCCCGGAGATGACGACGAGCAGGATGACGAGCCAGTAAGCCGGCGCCGCCGCGGCGAGCGCGACGCCGATGCCGGCCACTGCGACTCCGGCGGGAAGCAGCCAGATCGCGCCGCGGCTGTCGGACCAGGCGCCGAACAGCGGCTGGATCAGTGACGACGAGGCCGCCGAGGCCAGCATCACGACGGCCGCGAGCGTGTAGGAGAGCTCGAACCGGTCGACGAGAAAGGGCAGCAGCGCCGGGAGCGCGCCGTTGGCGAAGTCAGCCGCGCCGTGGCCGGCGGACAGTACGGCCATCGCGCGCTTGTCCAGCTCTGCCCGCACCTTGCGAGCCTAGTGCCTCTTCCAGTGATGGGCGTCCATTGCTGGGAGAGGCACAAGCTGTGGGAAGTCCACAGCCCAGATCAGGGGCTACGCCGATGGCGGTCTGAGGCTGCGCGCTCACGCTCGGCTCGTGGACCGACAGAAGGTGCTGATCGTCGGGGGCGGCGTCGCCGCGCTCGAGGCCGCGCTCGCCCTCGAGGTGCTCGCGCCAGGTCTCGTCACCGTCGAGTTGGTCGCACCTGAGAAGCAGTTCGCCTACCGGCCGTTGCTCGTCGCCGAGCCGTTCGGGGCGGGCGAGGTTCGGACGTTTCCACTCACTCGGTTGGCGAAGGCGGCGGGTGCCGGCTTCCGCCAGGCAGTCGTCACGGGCGTCGACTCCGACCGCCACGTCGTCCGTACGGCGGCGGCCGATGAGCTTCCATTCGACCTGCTGCTGCTCGCGCCCGGAGCGGTGCCGCTCGCGGCCGTGGACGGCGCGCTCTGCTTCCGCGCGCCGGGCGACGCCGAGGCTCTCGCGCAGGTGCTCGAGGAAGCGGCGGCCTGCGAGATCGGCAGCATCGCGTTTGCGCTCCCAGGCGGCGCAGGCTGGCCGCTCCCGCTTTACGAGCTCGCGCTGCTGGCGCGCGCGCACCTCGTCGACCGCGGCTCGACCGGGGTGGCGATCTCGCTCGTCACGCCCGAGGACGCGCCGCTCACCGCCTTCGGCCGGACGGCCAGTGCCGCGGTCGGGGAGCTGCTCGAGGCCCGCGGGATCGAGCTGCGCCTGCAGACGACGCCGCTGGCCTTCCGGGAAGGCGCGCTCGCCGTCGCGCCGGGCGGCACGGTCGCCGCCGACCGCGTGGTCGCGCTACCGCGACTCGAGGGGCCGAGGCTGGCCGGCGTGCTCCACGACCCGAACGGCTTCATCCCCACCGACGACCACGGCCAGGTCGCGGACGAGATCGACGTCTGGGCCGCCGGGGACGCAACCACGTTCCCGCTCAAGCAGGGCGGGATCGCGACCCAGCAGGCGGACGCGGCGGCCGAGGCGATCGCCGCGCGCGCCGGCGCCGAGCTCGAGCCGCAGCCGTTCCGGCCCGTGCTCCGCGGCCTGCTTCTGACCGGAATGGTCTCGCGCTACCTTCGCGCCGAGGCCGGCACGGCCGTCTCGACGGTCGACACCGAGCCGCTTTGGTGGCCTCCGGCGAAGGTCGTCGGCCGGCACTTCGCGCCGTTCCTCGCCAAGCACCTCGGGCTCTCCGACGAGCCTCCGGACACCGCGAGGGAGTCGGCGGTGCCGGTGGAGATCGAGCTGGCCCCGACGGGCCACGGCCAGTGGTCTGCGGTCCAAGGCGCTCGCTTGCGACGCCGACCATGAAAGGGCGTGCCGGCTTTTGCGGTGCGCCCGTCCACGGCGCTCGCTTGCGACGCCGACCATGAAAGGGCGTGCCGGCTTTTGCGGTGCGCCCGTCCACGGCG
>JBKPFI010000104.1:0-17192 GCA_046728775.1 Actinomycetota bacterium
CTCGCGCTCGCGGAGCTCCGGCTCCTCCGACCGGCCGCCGACGACTTCGACGCGATCATCGTCGGCTACCCGGGGCACTTCGACCTGCCGGCGGCGCGCCGCGCGGCGCATGGCAGACCCGTCGTGTTCAACCCACTGGTCTCCCTCTCGGACACCTTCGTCGCCGACCGCGGCCGATTCCGCGCCGGCTCGCCGGCCGCGCGCGCCCTTGCCGCGGTCGACCGCCGGGCCCTGAGCGCCGCCGACCTCGTCGTCTCCGATACACGGGCGAACGCCGACCACCTCGCCGCCCTGGCCGCCCTCCCACCGGAAGACGTCGAGGTCGCCTTCGTGGGCGCCGAGGAGCGGCTCTTCAGCCCGGGCTGGTCGCCGCCCGAGCAGTTCACCGTCCTCTTCGTCGGAAAGCTGATCCCGCTGCACGGACTCGAAACGGTGCTGGCGGCAGCCCGCGCGGCGCCCGAGCTGCACTTCCGCCTCGTCGGGAGCGGGCAGCTCGAGCAGCTCGTCCACGAGCGGCCGCCAAAGGTCGACTGGGTGCCCTGGGTCGAGTACGAGCAGCTGCCGAACGAGCTCCGACACAGCGGCTGCGCGCTCGGCATCTTCGGCACCTCCGGCAAGGCGCGGCGCGTGATTCCCAACAAGGCGTTCCAGTCGCTCGCCTGCGGCACGCCGCTCGTGACCGCCGACACGCCCGCTGCCCGCGAGCTGCTCGTCGACGGAGAGAGCGCGCTACTCGTCCCGCCCGGCGACGCCGAGGCGCTGGCCGGCGCGCTCCGGCGTCTCGCCGGCGACCGAGACGTCGCCGCGCGGATCGGCGCCGGGGGCAGGGCGGCCTACGAGGCCCAGGCGAGCGAAGACATCCTCGGCCGGCGGTGGCGCGAGCTGCTCGAGCGGGAGCTCGCGCGGCGGTGAGCGCACGCCTGCCGGGCCCGCGTGCCCTGCTCTGGATCGCGATCGCCGCCTACGCGACCGGCTTCGCGGCGCTCTCGATCCTGCGCCACCGCGCGTTCGCGACCGGCCGGTTCGACCTCGGCAACATGGTTCAGGCGGTCTGGTCGACGGCGCACGGCCATCCGCTCCAGATCACGGGCCTCCGGGGCGACCAGATCTCGCGACTCGGCGCGCACTTCGACCCGATCCTCGCCGCCTTCACGCCGCTCTGGCTCGCCTGGCCGAGCCCCGACATGCTCCTCGCAGCGCAGGCGGTGGCCGTTGCGCTCGGCGCGCTCCCGGTCTTCTGGCTGGCGCGCAAGCACCTCCACAGCGAGCGCGCGGGCCTCGGCTTCGCGCTGGCGTATCTCGTCTACCCGCCGACGCAGTGGCTGACGCTGAACGAGTTCCACCCGGTCGCGCTCGCCTGCCCGCTCCTGCTGTTCGCGATCTGGTATCTCGACGAGGGACGCTTGCTGCCGTTTGCGGCCTGCGCAATCGTCGCCGCGACCACCAAGGAGGAGATCGCGCTCGTCGTGGCCGGGCTCGGCATCTGGTACGCGCTGACTCACGGGCGGCGGGTAACAGGAGCGGCCGTCGCGGCGGCCGGGGTCGCGGTCGCCTTGATCGCGATCGAGGTCGTGATCCCGCACTTCAACCGCGCGGGCACGTCGAGCTTCTTCACGCGCTACAGCGAAGTCGGCAGCACGCCGGGAGGGATCGTCCACACGGCGCTCACCGATCCCGCGAAGATCGTCACCACCGCGGTCACCGGCCGTGGCCTGGGCTACCTCGCGCGTCTCGTGCTGCCGCTCGGGCTCCTCGTCGTCTTCGCACCGCTCGCGCTGATCGCCGCGCTCCCCGAGCTCACCGTCAACCTGCTCTCGGCCGCGACGACGCAGACGTCGATCCGGTTCCACTACACGGCCGGGCTGATCCCGGTGCTGCTCGCGGCCGCGGTCTTCGGAGCCGCGAGACTCAAGCGCGACCGGCCGGGCCTGCCCGTGGCGACCGCCGCCCTCGGCCTCTGCCTGGCGTCGAGCTACCTCCTCGGGCCGCTGCCTGTGTGGCGCTACTTCCCCGGCGGCCAGCAGCACCAGGCGCAGGCGGCGGCGGTGACCGAGCACGACCGGATCGCGGCGCGCGCGCTCAGGCTGATCCCGCACGGCGCCGTCGTCAGCGCCACGAACTCGCTCGGTGCGCACCTCTCTGCACGCCGGCGCGTGCTCAGCTTCCCCTACCTGCAGGACGCGCAGTGGGTCGCGGCCGACGAGACGGCGCCCGGCTACGCCGACCGGCTCGCGCCGTTGCCGACGGCCGTCCAGCTCTCCTGGCTCCGGCGCAACCCGGAGTGGCGCCTCGTCTTCGAGCGCGACGGGATCCTGATCTTCCAGCGGGCGAGCTCGGCGACGAGCACGCCGTAGAGCGCGACCATCACGAGGTCGCGCGCGAAGAGGAGCCAGACCGGCCACTCGAGCCGGAAGAGCGCGCCGTAGTGGAAGAACCAAACCTGCGCGAGCACGACCGCGACCGCAGCTAGCGCCACGGCCAGTCCACCGCCAGCGGCCACGACCAACGGCAGGAGCCAGACAAGGTACTGGGGCGAGAATACCTTCGTAAACGCGAGAAAGCCGGCGACCGCGGCCGCAAAGGCAAGCGGCAGCCGGTCGCGCGCGGCCTGCAGGCGGGCGTAGAGAGCCCAGACCGTCACCACCGCGAGCGCCTCGAGCACGAGCAGGGTCGCGGCCGCCACTCCTGCGGCCGGCCCGGCCAGGTTCCGCCCGGCCACGCCCGTCGTCTCCACGACCTGGGCGTCGTAGAGCCCGAGCCGGTCGAGCACGAGCAGCACGGAGGCACCGAGACTCTCGATCTGGAGACCGCGCGTCGCCTGCGAGCGGAAGCTCTCGAAGACCCCGTGCGGCGCGTAGGCCGCGAACGGCGCCACGACTGCGGCTGCGACGACCATCAGCAGGCCGACCGCGAGCGCGGTCCGCCGCGGCCCGGTGCGGCGCCACACGTACCAGGCTGCGAGCGGCACCAGCACCAGCGGGTAGACCTTGGCGCTGACCGCGACCCCCAGCACGGCGAACGCGGGGAGGTCGTGCCCGCGCAGCAGCAGCCAGAGGGCAAGCACCGTCAGCAGCGCCGGCCAGGCGTCGTAGGTGTTGAGGGAGATCGGCCCGAGGGCGACGGGCGAGAGCGCCAGCAGAGCAACACCGACCCAGATCCGGCGCACCGACCCGCCGATCTCCGCGAGCACCAACGCGACCAGCACGATCGTCGCCGCTCCGCACGCGGCCATCAGCGCCTTGAAGACGGCGTTGTAGTGGCCGGCGCCGAACGCGGCCGGCGGGAGGAAGACCGCGAACGCCCCGGGCGGGTACTCGACGAAGACGTCGCGGTACGGGAGCGCGCCGTGCAGCAACTTCTCCGCGTAGCCCTGGTAGACGTGGACGTCGCGGAAGCGGGCGGCCCGGAAGAGCCCGCCGTCCGGAACGGCGCAGGCAGCGACGTAGACCGGGATCGCGACGAGCGCGGCCCGCAGCGCCGGCCGCACGGCGCTAGCGTCCCTTCCAGTGATGGCGCCCACGCTCGCGGTCGCTAGCACCAAGCCACAGTCCCCACTCGACCGCGGCGCAGAATGGCAGCCTGCGGAAGGGCGAGGGAGGGCTGTGGCGCAGCGTGATAGCGGGCGAGAGGAGGGCGTCCATCGCTGGGAGGGACGCTACCCCGGTACCGGTGGAGGCGGCGGCGGAGGCGCGACCGGCGGCGGAGGCGGCTCCGGCGGAGGGGGCGGCAGGGCAGGCGGAGGCGGGGTCGTCCTCGCCGTCCGGCCCTGCGGCGGGGGCGGCGGGGGAGGCGGCGGAGGCGCCTGCTGCGTGGACGATTGCTGGGTCGTGCTGGGCGAGTAGTAGTAGTCGTTGTAGGTCGTCGTCGGCCGCAGGCTCGAGCCGTACTGGCCCTGGTCGAACGAGCGCCAGACCACCGGATTCTGCGGCGAGCGCCAGCCCAGCACGGGCGCATTCTCGAGTGCGGTCGCCATGAACAGGTGCCAGATCGTCGCGGGGAAGGTCCCGCCCGCAACGGAGATCCCGTGCACGTTCTCCATCGGGATCTCGCCCTGCGGATAGCCCACCCAGACCGTGGTTTCGAGCTGCGGGACGAAGCCGGAGAACCAGGCGTCCGCGTGGTTGTCGGTCGTCCCCGTCTTCCCTGCCGCGGTGCGGCCGAAGTACGCGCCGATGCCGGTGCCCTCGAGCATGTTCTGCTCGAGGATCTTCGTCACCTCGTAGGCGACCCCGTCCGAGACCGCCCGCGCGCGCTCGGGCTTGCCCCAGCCGGCGTCCGTGTCGACCTTGCCGTTGGCGAGCACGACCTTCCGGATCGCCATCGGCTTCGAATAGATCCCGCCGGCCGCCAGCGTGGCGTAGGCGGAGGCCTCCTCGAGCGGCGAGATCGCATCGGCGCCCAGCCCCATCGCCGGGACGACGTCGAGGTGCGACCGCACGCCGAGCCTGTGCGCCATCGCGGCGACCTTGTCCGGCCCGACGTCGAGCGTCAGCTGCGCGTACACCGTGTTGTCGGAGCGCAGCGTCGCGCTCTCGACCGAGATCGACCCCGCGTAGGTGTGGTCGTACGTCTGGACGTCCCAGGCCGCGGTGTACGGATCCGGCTGGTAGTGGAACGGCGCCGACGTGTAGTAGGTCGAGGACGGGTTCATGCCCTGCTCGATCGCGGCCGCGAGCACGAACGTCTTGAAGGTCGACCCGGGCTGGCGCCGGGCCTGCGCGACGAGGTTGAACTGGTTGCCGGTGCGACCGGGCGTGACCGCGGTCATCGCACGGATCGCGCCGTTCGCCGGGTTGATCGAGACGACCGCGGCCGCGGGGTCGTTGCGGAGGTAGAGCGTGTCCCAGATCGCCTTGCGGGCGACCGCCTGCAGCCGCGGGTTGATCGTCGTGTAGACCCGCAGGCCGCCGGTCCGAACAGTGTTCGCGCCGTACTCGGCGATCAGCTGGTCGCGCACGTAGCTGAAGAAGTAAGGCTCGCGGATACGCGTGTAGAGCTTGCCCGGCCTCAGTCCCAGGTTCCGCCGGGCGATCGCCTGCCGATACCGGCGCGGCCCGATGTCACCGTACTCGTGCATCGCCCGCAGCACCTCGTCGCGCCGAGCACGGGCGGCCGCCGGCCGGTGCAGCGGGTCGTAGGTCGACGGCGCCTGCGGCAGGCCCGCGAGCAGCGCCGCCTCGTCGAGTGTCAGGTTGCGCGCGTGCTTGGAGAAGTACGTCTGCGCCGCGGCCTCGATCCCGTAGGCATGGTTGCCGTAGTAGACCTGGTTCATGTACTGGGCGAGGATCCAGTCCTTCGAGCGCGCGCGGCTGAGCTTGATCGCGAGGCACGCCTCCTTCAGCTTCCGCTTCAGCGTCCGCTCCTTCGAGATGTAGAGGTTGCGGACGAGCTGCTGCGTGATCGTCGAGCCGCCCTGGACGACGTGGCCGGCGCGCAGGTCCTTCCAGGCGGCGCGCGCGATGCCCTCGTAGTCGACGCCGCCGTGCTCGTAGAAGCGGTGGTCCTCGATCGCAACCGTCGCCTTGCGCATCCACGGGCTCACCTTCCAGAGCGCTACCGGTGTGCGGTTGCGCTCGGCCGGGATGGAGCCGAGGAAGGTGCCGGTTGCGGCGAACACGAACGAGTTCTGGCCGATCTCGACCGGCTTCAGGTCGTCGAGGCTGCAGTCGGAGCGGAACTTCGCGACCGCGCCCACACCCGAGGCGATCACCGCCAGGACGAGGACCAGGAACGCAACGAGGAGGATCGTCGTCCGGCGCTTCCTCTTGCCCTTGCCGCGGCCGCGACGCCGACGGCCGCGGCGCGTCACGTAGTCCAGCTCGTCGTCGGAACGGCGCCGGCCACGCGACGGTGGTGGTGGGGGAGGCGGGGTCACGCGAAGACCCCGGCCTCGCGCAACCGCGCGTGCGAGCGGAGGCGAAGCTCGTGCCCGAGGTGCTCGGCGCCCGGCTCGTCCGGCGCCCAGACGCTGACGCGCAGGGTCACCCGCTCGGCGACGTCGGTGACCGCGACGTCGGCGCGCTCGTCACCCGCAGCCTCGCGCAGCAGGTCGCCGGCGGCTGCGAGATCGGTGTCGAGAGGAACCTGAACGGTCACGTGCGCGAGCTTCTTCCGGCTGCGTATCGAGGCATTTCGGATCGTATCCGAGGCGATCTTCTCGTTCGGGACGACGAGCCGGTCGTTGTCCTCGATGCGAATGAAGGTGTAGGTCAGGCCGATCTCCTCGACGACGCCGCTGAAACCCCCCGTCTCCACGTAGTCGCCCAGGCGAATCGGCTGCGCGAACGCGATCAGGAGACCGGCGATGAAGTTCCCGATCGTCCGCTGCGCCGCGAAGCCGACGACGATCCCGATCACGGCCGAGGATGCGAGGATGCCCATCGCCACCGCGCGCACCTGGGGGATCACGAGCAGCGCCGAGAAGAGGCCGACGAACACGATCAGCGTGATGACGCTGCGGCGCAGTATGCGGTAGCGCGTCACCGTCTCCGGCGGCAAGTCGCGGCGCCCGAGCCTGCGGTCGACAAACCGCGCGACGATCAGCGTCGCGAGCAGGACCGCGCCGAACACGATCAGCCGGTGCCAGAGCGGCATATGCTCAAATTCGACGCGTCGTCGCGTGATCCTCAAGCGGGTCCTGCGAGCGGAGCAAGGCACAAGCCAGCCCCCGCGGAAAGTGCGCAGCACGTTCCGCGGTCAAGGTAGAGGTTTCCTGCCCGCGAAGCCCTCGTCGACGCCGTGCCAGTGGGCGACCTCGGGCTCGCCGACCTGCCAGCAGAGCAGGACCTCCTCGTCGCCGCGAAGTGCCGGAAAGTCGACGAGCCCGCGGTCGAGGTCCTTGACGAGGACACCGAGGCGCTCCAGCTGCTCGACGGCGCGCGCGACAGCTTCGGCCTCGCGCTCGAGCTCCTCGTCCAGCTCGCGAGGCTCCTGTGGGTCGAGGTCGCCGCCGTTTCCGGAGATGCGTGCGCTCAGCCGTGCGCGGCGGGCCGCGCTGACGTTGAAGGCCCGCCGGTGCGCGACGAGCGACTCGGCGACCGGGCGCACCTCCTCGAGCAGCGCATTGGCCTCCTCCGGCGTGAAGTGCCGCTCGGCCATCCGAGTATCATCGCGCGCCGTGTCCGCCGGTCAACGCGTTCGCTCGCCGAAGCGGACGGCACGCCGTGAGCTGCGGCTGCCGCGCGCGTCGAATCCCGCGCCCGAGATCTTCCTGTGGACGCGCGCGGCGATCTGGGCGGCGGCCCTCTTCTCGCTGTTCGTCTTCGTCCCGAACCGCCACCCGCGCGCCGGCGTCTGGGACGACCGGTCGCTGACGCACGACCTCGGCGCGGTCACCGACGTCTGGGCCCGCTGGGACAGCGTCTGGTTCCTCCGCATCGCCGAGCACGGATACGACTCGGCCTCCGGCGCGGCCGCGGCCTTCTACCCGCTCTATCCCGGAGCCGTCAGCGTCGTCGGGTGGGCGCTCTTCGGGCACTACGTGCTCGCCGGGATCCTCGTCTCGCTCGCGGCCGCGTTCGGCGCGTTCCTCCTCCTGTACCGGGTCGCGGAGGGGCGGCTCGGCGCAGACGGCGCGCGGCGGGCCGTGCTCTACCTCGCGTTGTTCCCGTTCGCGTTCTTCCTGCAGGCCGTCTACAGCGAGTCGCTCTACCTGCTGCTGACGCTCGCGGCCTTCGTGCTCGCCGAGCGCGGGCGATTCCTCGCTGCCGGGGCGGTCACGGGGCTGGCACTCCTCACGCGACCAACGGCAGCGGCCCTGCTGCCGGCGCTTGCGCTCCTCGCCTGGCGGGAACGCGACCGGGTGCGAGCGCTGGCGTCGCTCGCGCTCGCGCCGGTGATCTTCGCGGCCTACCCGCTCTACCTCTGGCGGGCGGAAGGAGACGCGTGGGCGTTCCTTCACGCGCAGCGCCTCTGGAGCCGACACCTCTCCCCGGCCGGGCCCCTCGGTGGCATCTGGGACGGGCTGCGCGCAGGCTGGGCGGGAGTCGAGCAGCTCGCGTCGGGCTCGCACACGCACCGGTACTGGGCGCCCGTCCAGGACGCCGACCCGATCCGCGTCGCCACGCTGAACCTCGAGATGCTCGCGTTCCTCGTCCTGTTCGTCGCGCTGGCGCTGATCGCGTGGCGCCGCTTCGGCGCGCCGTACGGGCTGTTCGCGGTACTGAGCCTCGCGATCCCGCTGAGCGTGCCGAGTGAGCGCTGGCCCTTGCTCTCGCTGCCGCGCTTCGGTCTCACGATCTTCCCGCTCTTCCTCGCGCTCGCCTCGCTCGGCGGGCGGCCGCGCGTGCACACGGCGATCGTCGCCGTGAGCTCGCTCCTGCTCGGGGTCTCGGTCGCGCAGTGGGCGCTCTGGCAATGGGTCGCGTGAGGCCCGCGCTCTTCGCGGTCGCGTCCCTGCTGCTGCTCGCCGGCACGGCTTGCGGCGAACGGATGGAGCCCACCGGCGCGCTCGTGCAGGCCTTCCCCGTTACGGTGCAGGGCGGAGGCGACCGCCCGACTGTCGTGCGCTCGGCGCCACGGCGGATCGTGCCCGTCGGCGCCGGGCCGCGCCAGATCCTGAAGGCGCTCGGTCTGAAGCGGCGCATGGTGACCGTCAACGACGAACTCGTCGGGCTCCCGCTCGTCGGCGAGATCCGCCGCGCCCGGCCCGACCTGATCGTCGCCTCGAGCGGCACCGACCCGCTCGACCTCGCCCGGGCACGCGGTGCGACCGGGGCGGCCGTCTACGTCGAGCCGAACGGCGCGCTCGACGACGTTGTGGCGGCGATCGGCGATATCGGGCTCCTCACGGGCCGGCCGGTGGCCGCGCGAAGGCTGACCGCGGCGATTCAGGCGAAGCGGCGGGCGGTCGCGGGCAAGCTCGCCGGGACGAAGGTGGTTACGGTCTTCGTCGACGACGGTGACTTCGCGACCATCTCGACGCGGAGCCTGCTCGGCGGGCTGATCGACGAGGCGCACGGTCGCAGCGTGGCCGGCCCGAGCCCGGAGCAAGGGCCGTATCCGCTCAAGCGCCTGGTGCAGCAGAACCCCGACGTCTACCTGGCGACCGCGGCGAGTGGCACCACGCTGCGGCAGCTCCGGGCAGACCCCGAGGCGAAACGCCTGCTCGCGGTGAAGGCCGGCCACTTCGCGGTGCTGCCGGCAAGCGCAGGCATCGCCGGGCCGCAGATCGGCGTGGCGCTCGAACAGGTCGCGCGGATGCTGCACCCCGATGCGTTTCGCTGAGCTCGACGCGGTGACGGTCGATGCCTTCGGCACGCTCGTCAGGCTCGCCGACCCGGTGCCCAGGCTGCAGGAGGGCCTGCGCGCCCTGGGCGTCGACCGGGATTCCGAGGCCGTCGCCCGCGCCTTTGCCAAGGAGGTCGCCTACTACCGCGAGCACTCGTTCGAGGGGCGCGACGAGGAGAGCCTCTACCGCCTGCGGCGGGACTGCGTCGCGATCATCCTCGAGGACCTCGGGGTGGAGCTCGAGGCCGAGGCGTTCGTCGACGCCTTCGTTGCCGCGATGCGCTTTGAGCTCCTGCCGGGAGCGGCTAGCGCACTGGACGCGCTGCGGCGACGGGGGCTCGCGCTGGCCGTGGTCTCGAACTGGGACATCGGCCTCCACCAACAGCTGCGAGGCCTCGGGCTCGACGACATGGTCGTCGTCACCTCCGCAGAGGCGAGCGCCCCGAAGCCGGACCCTGCCGTCTTCCTGCGCGCGCTCGAGGCGCTGCGGGCCCGCCCGGAACGGGCGGTGCACGTGGGCGACAGCGAGTCTGACGAGGAAGGCGCACGTATGGCCGGAATGCGCTTCGCGCCGGCGCCGCTCGCGGCGGCGGTCGAGGCGCTCTCGTGAGGAGGACCGGCAAGCTCCTCGGCTGGCTCGCGCTGGTCGGATCGCTCGCGGCCCTCAACTACGCGAGCCGCTTCACCTCCGGCAAGCCGCCTGCCGACACGCTCTACCGCTACGACACGGCGATCAGCGGGGTCGTCTTCTACGCGATCACGCTGGCGCTCCTGGCGTGGATCGCCCGCGGCCTCTCGCGGCAGGAGGTCGGCCTCCGGGCGCCGCGGTGGGGCGCGGCACTGGGCTTCACGTTCGCCACGCTGGTCGCGTTGCTCGTCGCCGAGGTCGCGCTCGAGAGCGTGCTCCACGGGACCCAGGAGCAGGGCCTCGAGCCGAGCCACTGGGAGCCGAGCAAGGCCGTCCCGTTCGCGCTGAACGCCGTCGTCGTCGTCCTGGCTGCGCCGCTCGTCGAGGAGCTGACCTACCGCGGCGTCGGCTTCGCGCTCCTCGCTCCGTACGGCAGCGTCGTCGCGATCGTCGGTACCGCGCTCGCGTTCGCCGCCGACCACGGGCTCGTCGAGGGTTTCGCAGCGCTGTTCGTGTTCGGGCTCGCGGTGGCACTGGTGCGGTGGCGGACGGGCAGCATCTATCCCGGCATGCTGCTGCACGCGTGCTTCAACGCGCTCGCCCTCGCCGACGCCTTCGCCCGATAGGTCCACTAAGCTCGTAGGAGTGCGGCGAGCAGCGGTCTTCCTGGCGGCGATGGCGCTCGCTCCCGCGGCGCACGCGGCCCCGCCCGCGGTCACGGCCAAGGCGACCCCCTCGCGCGGCGCCGCTCCGCTCCAGGTGATGCTCAGCGCGACGGGCGACGCCGCCACCTACCACTGGGACCTGGGCGACGGCTCGAGCGCCGACGGCCCGGTCGTGCAGCACACATACGCCGCGGGCCGCTTCACCGCGCGTGTCACCGCGACGAACGCTCTGGGGGAGACCTCGCAGGCGACGGCAGTCGTGACCGCGGTCGGGCTCAGGCTAGTCGCACCGAAGGTCGGCCGCTACGGACAGCTGCTCCACTTCCACGGGCGGCTCGTACCCGCGGGAAAGAACGTGCGCGTCGCACTCTTTCGCGGCGAGCGCCGACTCGCGGTTGCGCGAACCGACCGGCACGGACGCTTCGTCGTCCGGGGCCGGGTGGGCACTCCCGAGTCCCGCTACACCGTCCGCGCTGCGGGTGGAGTGTCGAATGCGGTGGCGCTCACCGTGCGGCCCCGTCTCGACACGGCCTTCCGCGGCTCGGGCCAAGTCGGCCATCCGCTCTCACTGCTGGTGCGCGCCCGCCCTGCCGATGGCGGCACGGTCACCGTCCGCATCCAGCGCATGGGACGCCTCGTGGCGAGCCGATCATTCCACGGCCAGCAGCGCATCCCGCTCGCCACGTCACGCGCGGGCCACTACCGCATAAGCGTCGCCTTGCGTCCGGCGCCCGGTTACGTCGGGGTGCGCCGCACACTCGAGAGAATCGTCTTCCTTCCGTCACTCGGCCTGGGCTCGACAGGCGCCAGCGCGTACGAGCTCGACCGGCGGCTGCGCGAGCTGCACTTCGCGCTCCGTCGGATAGACGGCCACTACGGCTGGGACGACTTCGACGCGGTGATCGCGTTCCAGAAGCTCCACGGCCTTCCGCGCACGGGCTTCGTCAACGCGGGCTTCTGGCACGAGCTGCAGGAAGCGCACGTCCCGACGGCGCGCTACCCGGGCGACCACGTCGAGGTGAGCAAGGGGCGCCAGGTGCTCTTCCTCGTGCGAGACGGCAAGGTCGAGCTCATAGTGCCCGTCTCTACCGGCGCCACCGGGAACACGCCGCTCGGCGTCTGGCACGTGTACAGCAAGGTGCCCGGCTTCAACGCCAAGGAGATGTACTACTCGTCGTTCTTCGTCGGCGCCTTCGCGATCCACGGCTACCACAGCGTGCCGCCGTACCCCGCAAGCCACGGGTGCGTGCGAATCCCCCTCTGGGTCGCGATTCGGGTGTACTCACTGATCGACTACGGCACCCCGGTTTACATCTACTGGTAGAACCGTCGCTCTGGCGGCGATCGCCCTCGCGGCCGCGGGGTGGCTCGCGTACGCGGGTTGGTGGGGCAAGGGCGGTCCCCGCGAGCTCGCGTGGCACGACCTGACGCCGCGGCTCGGGCAGGTCGAGTTCACGCGCAAGGTCACCGCCGTCTACCGCTCGCGCGCGGCCTTCGAGCGCCTGCTCGACGCGACGATGCCCGGACGAGCGCCGAAGCCCCCGCCCGTCGACTGGAGCCGGGACCAGGTCGTCGTGATCGCCCTCGGCCCGCGCTCGAGCACCGGCTACTCGTTGCGGATCCTCCGCGTGGTCGAGCGTCGCCGCCAGATCGACGTCTACGCCCGCGAGCGAGCGCCGGCGCTGGGCGATCCGGTCCTGGCCCGCGTGACGTATCCGTACCGCGCGATCGCGCTGGGCCGCACCGACAAGCGTGTCTCCGTCAAGCTGCAGGGACGTCCGTGAGCGAGCAAGACCCCCTCATCCGCCAGCTCCGGGAGCAGATCTCCGACAACGACCGCGCGATCGTGGACGCGATCAACGCGCGCCTGAAGCTCGTCGCACGGCTGAAGAGCTACAAGGAGTCGCGCGGCCTCGAGTTCGTCGACCCCGACCGCGAGCAGTGGATGCTGCAGTACCTCTCGCGGGCCAACCGCGGACCGCTCTCGAGCCAGGGCCTGCAGGAGTTGTTCGATGAGATCCTCGCGCTCACCAAGCGCGAGGTCGAGCGGGCCGAGAAGGGCTAGTCCTCTTCGCCGGCTTCGGCGAACTCGTCCGGCGTGACCTGGTCGAGGAACTGCTTGAACTCGGAGACGATCTCCTCCTCGTTCACGTCCTCACCCTCGAACTCGATCGCGGACTCCTCGATCACCTCTTCCGCCGCGAAGATCGGCGCCTCGGCGCGGACGGCGAGAGCGATCGCATCCGAGGGACGGGAGTCGATCTCGATCTCTGAGCCGTTCTGCTGCACCGTGATGCTCGCGTAGAAGGTGTTCTCCTTCAGCTCGGTCACGGTTATCCGCACGACCTGCGCGTCGAGCTGGCCGAGCATGTCGGTGACGAGGTCGTGCGTCATCGGGCGAGGCGTGGTCGCGCCCTGGAGCTTCATCAGGATCGCCGCGGCCTCGGGATGGCCGATCCAGATCGGGAGGAACTTGTTCCCGTCGGCGGTCTTGAGCAAGACGATCGGCTGTTTGCCGACGAGGTCGAAGCTCACGCCGTAGATGACCATCTCGTGCATCAGGCGTAGTCCCCGTCGTCGATCATAGCCAGAGGGTACCCGGTCGAACTCGCTTCAGACAGGGGCTCCGTTTGCGGGCTGAGAGCTGATCTCTTCCACCGGCACGACCAGCTCCTCGCCGCTCGAAGGGTCCTCGAGGAACGCCTGCCGGTTGGGCACGCCGATGGGATCGAGGCCGCGCAGGTAGTAGCTTCGACCCTTGTAGAGGACGAGGTCGCCGATCTTCATAGCCGCAGAGCTGTGGTGCTCATCGACGGTATCGCAGCGGTCCGACATCCCTGACCTGGGTGCGGCTACACTGACCCGCCCCGGGCGATTAGCTCAGTTGGTTAGAGCGCCGCTCTGATAAGGCGGAGGTCCGTGGTTCGAATCCACGATCGCCCACTCCTTCTCGCCCCTCAGCCAAGGTCGAGTCCCATGACCGGGATCACCCGGCCGAACTCGGTTGGCTCGCTGTCTCTCAGGTAGCAGGCGCCCATCTTCTCGTAGAAGCCGACCGCGTTCGGCTCGGCTTCCCACTCGAGGCGTTTCGCGCCGCGTTCCTTCGCTCGGTCGGCGCAGGCCTCGAAGAGCTCGGACCCGAGCCTCCGGCCGATCCAGGCTGGCTCGAGCCAGAGGTCGTCGAGGACACAGAGTTCGCCCCTCGGAATCAGGGAGGCGAAGCCGACCGCCTGCCCGTCGGCCTCCGCTACCAGGAAGTCCTTCGCCGCCAGGCCTGCCGGGGAGAAGTCGCCCTGCGCGGCCCAGGCGCGCACCTGGGGCTCCTCGTAGCCCCAGTGGCTCTTCGACGCGATCGCGATCTCGCGCAGGCGCTCGCCCTCGTCTGCGCGCGGAGCGCGGATGACTATCCGGTCCTGAACTCCGCCCATAGGGGCCGGTGGTCCGAGATGTGGTACCGCGTGTAGCCGAGGAACTGCTGCGGCGTCCGCTGTGGGTCGTTCCAGAGATCTTGGAAGAGCGCGCCGTCGAAGTCGAACACGTTGCACGCGCCGGTGAAGCGCTCCTGGGTGACTCCGGGGAAGAACGCGATCTGGTCGAAGTGGTTGTCGGAGGCGATCGCCGAGCCGACTTGCGAGCTGTGCGGCGGCACCTCGAGCCCGAAGCTGACGAGCGCGTCGAAGATCCGGTCGCCCGGCGCGGCCTTCGGCAGGTTGAAGTCCCCGAGCGGCACGATGTCGGGCACGTACGAGTGTGCGTCGCGGTTGCGCCGGTCCGCCCACCAGGCGACCGCAAAGGTCTCGAGCGTCCGCCGGTCGACGTCCGCAGCGGCGTCGGAGCCGTAGAAGAGGTGTACGTTCAGCAGCGACAAGCGGAAGCCGTTTGCGCTGAAGCTGGCGAGGTAGGGACCGCGGTCGAAGCCGGCGAAGGGCGTCGTCGATCCAGGCACCCTGATGCGGGGGAGTTGGCTCGGCGGGATGGACAGCCGTCCGACCTCGCGTAGCCGCGACACCTTGCGCGTGTCGTAGAGGAACGCCTGCCGCTCCTGGTTACCCGAGGCATCCGAGAAGAGCAGGTCGTAGCGCGACGGCAGGTGGCCGTGGATCGCGTCGATCCCCTGCAGGTTGTCGTTGACCTCCTGCACCGCGACGAGGTCGAACCAGGTGACGATCTCCGCGAGCACCGCGTAGTCGTCGTCCGAGCGGTCCTGGACGCCGAGATTCGCAATGTTCCACGTCGCGAGGAGCAGGCGGTCGCTCGCCTTGCGCGGAATCTGGCGGCCGGGCTTCTGCCGGCGGTAGGCGCGGAGCGCGGCGATCTCCCGGTCGACGTCGTAGTCGTAGGCGAAGCGAGGCCTCGGGAACGGCGGCACCAGGTCAGGATCGCAGCCACACGACCCCGCGCCAAGCGGCGGTCAGTGGAAGATCTCGGTGCGGTGGAGGTAGTCCTCGACCGCGAGCAGGAAGTTCGGGTCCTCGGCGATCTCGGCCAAGGTTCCCTTCGTCATCTCGTCCAGCTCGGCGTCGTGAGCAAGCTCGAACAGGAACGGGCCGAGCTTGCCGGCCTGACAGAGGGCCGACATGCGCAGAACGAGGCCGCGCGTGACGTCGTCCTGGTTGATCGCCTCGAAGGACTCGAGGTTGTCGTTCCAGGTTTGGAGCATGACATTGGGTCAACGCCGCGGGGAGGCCGGCGGTTACGGGTCAGGCGAGACGTTCGAGCGCTTCGGTCAGCTCCGCGAGCTCCGTCTCGTCGGTGAAGGGGATCTCGAGCCGCCCGGCTGCAATCCGTGCGGGGAAGCCCGTCGCGCGCTCGGCGGCCTTCCGCGCCCGGTCGGCAAGCCCCGGGTCGACCTTCGGCACCCTGCGCGGTTTTGTCCTCGCGCCCGCCCAACGCGCCGCCCGCTCTGCGGCCCGCACCGACAGTCCGCGGCGGACGATCTGGCGCGCGAGCCGACGCCGGCCGTCCTGGTCGGGGACCGCGAGCACCGCCCGCGCGTGCCCCTCGGTAAGGTCTCCTCGCTCGACGAGCCCCAGGACGTCGTCCGGGAGCTCGAGCAGTCGCAGCCGGTTCGAGACCGTCGGCTTCGCCTTCCCGACGCGCTCGGCGAGCTCGCCGAGCGAGAGCTCGAACTCGTCCAGCAGGAGCGCGTAGGCACGCGCCTCCTCGACCGCCGAGAGCTCCTCGCGGGCGACGTTCTCGACCAGGCCCAGCAGGAGCGTTTCGCGGTCGTCCGCCTCCCGCACGAGCGCCGGAACCGTCGGTAAGCGCGCCTCGCGTGCGGCCCGCCAGCGCCGCTCGCCCGCGATCAGCTCGAACCCGCCTGCCTGCCGCGGCCGCACGACGACGGGCTGCACGAGCCCCTGCGCTCGGATCGACTCGGCCAGCGCGCTGGTGGACTCATGGTCGAACCGCTTCCGCGGCTGGCGCGGGTTTGGATGGATCGTCTCGACCGGAAGGTGCGCGAGCTCCGGCTCGCCGGGGCCGCCCACGAGCAGCTCGAGGCCCTTGCCGAGGCCGCGCCGCTTTTCAGGTGCGGCCGACAAGCTCCATCGCCACCTTCCAGTACGCGTCGGCGCCGGCCGAACCGCGGTCGTAGGCCGTGACCGGCAGCCCGTGGCTCGGTGCCTCCGCCACGCGTACCGAGCGGGGAACTGCCGTGCGGAAAACGAGCTCGCCAAAGTGCCGGCGAACCTCCGCCGCTACGTCGGCGGCGAGCCGGGTGCGCCGATCGACCATCGTCAGGAGCACCCCGCCGAGCGCGAGCCGCGGGTTGAGCCTGGAGCGGACGAGCTCGACCGACCCGACGAGCTGCGCGAGGCCCTCGAGCGCGTAGTACTCGGCCTGCACGGGCACGAGCACGCGATCGGCCGCCGCGAGCGCGTTGACCGTCAGCGGGCCGAGCGAGGGTGGGCAGTCGACGAAGACGAACGAGTAGCTCTGGCCGGCTCCCGCGAGCGCCTCCGAGAGGTAGCGCTCACCGTCGGAGCGGCGCGCTAGCTCGACCGCGGCCCCGGCGAGCTCCGGTCTCGAGGGAACGAGGTCGAGCCGCGCGAAGCGCGTCGGCTTCGTGAGCTTCGGCAGCGCAATCCCGTCGAGGAGGTCGAGCGAGGAGGTGCCGTTCGCCCGCTCGCCGAGGCCCGAGGTGGCGTTCGCCTGCGGGTCGAGGTCGACCACGAGCGTTCGCTCGCCGGCCTCGGCGAGGCAGGCGGCGAGGTTGATCGCGGTCGTCGTCTTGCCGACGCCGCCTTTCTGGTTGGCAAGCGCGTACACCCGGCCGGGCACTAGTGCCCCTTCAGGTGATGCTGTCTAGCGTGCATGGCCTGGAGAGGCACATGGCCACGCTAGCTAGGCGAGCGGACGTTTTCGGGCCACGCCCGGACGTCGCGGAAAGCCCGTTGGCGTCGGCCCAAGCTTCCGCAGGACGACGAAGCCCGGCGGCGACTCGTCGAGCTGCGCCGCGAGCTGCTCCGCTACGCGCGCGACCCGCTCCGCGTCGACGGTCGGGGCGGTGAAGAGGACGGCGGCCCCGCCCGGCGCCACGAGCGGCAGGCACCATTCCGCGGCGACCGGCGGCGGTGCAAGCGCCTTGGCGACGGCGACACCCCAGCTGTCGACAGGCTGCTCCTCGGCGCGGCCGCGGACGACCCGCACGTTCGGAAGCTCGCGGGCCC
>JBKPFI010000059.1:0-3197 GCA_046728775.1 Actinomycetota bacterium
CCGCTACGTCTTCGAGGGCCGCGAGGAGGACGGCGAAGGGATGATCCGTTTCTGGGAGCAGCTCGCCTCGCGGCATCCGATCGTCTCGATCGAGGACGGCCTCGCCGAGGACGACTGGAGCACCTGGCGGACGCTGACCGAGCGGCTCGGCGGGCGGGTGCAGCTCGTCGGCGACGACCTCTTCGTGACCAACGCGGAGCGTCTGCGGCGCGGGATCATGGAGAACGACGCCAACGCGATCCTGATCAAGGTGAACCAGATCGGGACCCTCACCGAGACGCTCGACGCCATGGCGCTGGCGCGGGATGCGGGCTACGCCTGCGTGATGTCGCACCGCTCCGGCGAGACGGAGGACACGACGATCGCCGACCTCGCCGTCGCCACCGGCTGCGGCCAGATCAAGACCGGCGCTCCGTCGCGAAGCGACCGCGTGGCGAAGTACAACCAGCTGCTGCGGATCGAGGAGGAGCTCGGCGACCGCGCCATCTATCCCGGCTGGGACGCGTTCCCGCGGTTTACGCCGCACACGCCCTAGAACGTCCACCTCGGGGGAGCGCGGCGCGGACGTGGAGGAACAGCGGATAGCGCGACCAGCGTGGATGATCCGGGTCGGTGACCTCGCGCAGCGCCTCGACGCGGAAGCCGGCTTCGAGGATCGCCTCGAAGTAGTCCTGAAACGTCCAGTGGCGGCTCTCGAACGTCATCCGGAGGCCGTCGCGCTCGATGACGTCGGCGTAGCGGCGGCGGTCGAAGTAGTCCCGGACGAGGACGAGGTTGTCCTCGAAATGCTCGCGGTCGAGCTCGTGTGCCGAGTTGATCGGATGGACGACCGCAAGCACGAGCCGCCCGCCCGGCTCGAGCACGCGCGCCGTCTCGCGCACCGCTCCGCGCATCTCGTCGACGTCCATCAGCGACATGAAGGCCACGACCAGGTCGGCGTGCCCGTCGGGAAACGGAAGGGCCGCCGCGTTCCCGACGACGTAATCGCCGTCCGGGTCGGCCGCGCGTGCCGCCGCGACCATGCTCTCGGAGGCGTCCACGCCGACCACGCGGTGGCCGAGTTGCCGGAGGTCGCGCGACACGCGCCCCTCGCCGCAGCCGACGTCCAGCGTGAGCCGTCCCGGAGACGGAACGAGGCCCAGGAACGGTTCGCGGTGGAAGCGCCAGTAGCTGTCGTGACCCGGCTCGCGAGCCCAGCGGATCCAGTCGGCGGCGTGCCGTTCCCAGCTGTCGCTCAGGTCCACGCCGAGAGTGTGCCGCGCCGACGGCGTTTGTGGCAGTAGCTACGCTGAGCGCATGGCGACCCTGCCCCGCCGTACGAAGATCGTCGCCACCATCGGGCCCGCGTGCTCGACCCCGGACGTGCTGGCGCGGCTCGTGCAGGCAGGTGTGGACGCGGCGCGGCTCAACCTCTCGCACGGCACCCACGACCAGCACAGGGAATGGGCGCGCCTCGTGCGTGAGATGGAGAAGACCCTCGGCCGGCCGATCGCGCTGATCGCCGACCTCCAGGGCCCCAAGCTCCGCATCGGCGACCTCGACGAGCCCGTGTCGCTGCGCCGCGGCGACGACGTCATCGTCGCGCCGGCCGACGGCTCGTCGAACGGCGTGCTTCCCGTCAGCCCGTCCGTGATCAGCGAGGTGCTCCAGCCGGGCCATGACGTGCTGATCGACGACGGGCTAGTGCGGCTCCGAGTCGAGTCTGTCGAGGCGGGCCGGGCGCGCTGCGCCGTCGTCGAGGGCGGCGTCGTCTCGTCGCACAAGGGCGTCAACCTGCCAGGCGTCCCGGTCCCGATCCCGTCGCTCACGCGCAAGGATCTCGACGACCTCGAGCTCGCACTCGAGCTCGGCGTCGACTTCGTGGCGCTCTCGTTCGTCCGCTCGGCGGCCGACGTGCGCGACCTTCGCGCGCTGATCGAGCAGGCCGGCTCGCACGCCCACGTGATCGCGAAGATCGAGAAGTCCGAGGCCGTCGACGCGCTCGACGACATCCTCACCGAGACCGACGCGGTGATGGTCGCCCGCGGCGACCTGGGAGTTGAGATCGGCGTCGCCCTCGTACCGCTCCTGCAGAAGCGCATCATCATCGCGGCGCTCGAACGCGGTAAGCCGGTCATCACGGCCACCCAGATGCTCGAGTCGATGGTGCACCAGGCGGAGCCGACGCGGGCGGAGGCGAGCGACGTCGCCAACGCGATCCTCGACGGCAGCTCGGCGCTGATGCTCTCGGGCGAGACGGCCGTCGGCCAGCACCCGGTCGAGTCCGTCGCGTACATGGACCGAATCGCGCGCGCCGTCGAGCCCAGCCTCGGCTACCGGCACCAGCTCCCCGAGGTCGCCGAGGAGCCGACGGTCGGGCAGGCGATGTCGAACGCGGCCTGCGATCTCGCGGAGTCGCTCCGGGCGAAGGCGATCCTCGTGCCGACGTACACCGGCCGGACGGCCTCGGTCGTCGCGCGTCTGCGGCCGAGGCGGCCGATCCTCGGGCTGACCCACCACGACTACGCGCTGCGGCAGATGGCGGTCGAGTGGGGCGTCACGCCGATGCTGATCCCCGAATGCGACCACGTCGACGCGCTGCTCGACCGCTCGTGCCAGGCCGCGCGCGAGAGCGGTCTCGTGGAAGAGGGAGGCCGGGTCGTGATCACCGCCGGCACCGCGGTGAACCTCCCAGGCACGACCGACCTGATCAAGGTCGCCGTCGTCTAGCAGGGCTGAGCGCTTCCGCGGCGAACGGCGCCGCCGTGGCCACTCGCTCCCGAACGCGCCGGCGCTCGCGCCACGCCATGCGCTGGGTCGCGGTCGGGGCGATCGTGCTCGTCGGGCTGCTGTACGCGCGCCCGCTGCGCAGCTACTTCGAGACGAAGCACGATCTCGCCAGGCGGGCGGCCGACGTGCGCCAGCTGAAGGCGGACCGGCGCGCCCTCCAGCACCGTCTGGCCGAGGCGAGCACAGGCGAGGCGCTCACGCGGGAGGCGCGGCGCCTCGGGCTCGTGCGCCCGGGGGAGAAGCTCTTCATCGTCAAGGGCATCTCTGCCTGGCTCCACCGCAGGGCTACGATCGACGGTAGTGGACGATGACCGGGCGATCGTCGAGCGGCAGCTGGGCCGGCCGCCTCGCGCGTTCCGCCGGGTGGTCGTTCGCTGCCCGTTCGGTCGCCCCGCGGTAACCGAGCAGGCGCCGCTCGACGAGTCCGG
>JBKPFI010000309.1:0-7668 GCA_046728775.1 Actinomycetota bacterium
TCCACTTGGAGCTGCCGGTCGCGCTGTCCCCAGACCGAGACGTTCGCGACTCCCGGTACGCCCACCAGCCTCGGAGCGATCGTCCACCGCGCGAGAACCCCCATTCGGAGCGGCGGGACCGTCCTGGAAGACATGCCCACGACCAGGACGCGATCGGTCGACGAGAGCGGCTGGAGCATGCGGGGTGGCCTCGAAACCTGGGGGTTCGCGAACGCCTGCGTGAGCCGCTCGGCCACGACCTGCCGCGCCTTGAAGACGCTCGTCCCAGGCTCGAAGACCAACAGGATGCGCGACAAACCCGGCACCGACTCGGAGCGGATGTCCTGGAGGAACGCGATCCCGTTGAGCAGGTCCTGCTCGAGCGGAACCGTGACCAGCTGTTCGACCTCCTCCGCGGACAGGCCGAGGGCCTCCGATTGCACCTCCACGGTCGTCGGCGTGAAGTCCGGCAGGACCTCCACGGGCGTCTTGTGCACCTGGGACGCACCGACCACGAGAAGCGCCGCCGCGCCCACGACGACGAGGAGCCTGAATCGCAGGCTCCAGCTGACGATCTGCCGCAGCAGGGGCGAACCGCCTTGCTTGGAAGACACGGTCACGGCCGCCGGTCCGAGTCGGCTGCGTCGCGGCGCGCGCTACGCCCGAAGCGCTGAGGCCTTCCTTCCCCCCACTTCTCCCCTAGAAATTCCCTCGCAAATTCCTCAGGGAAAAGACTGCAGGCACGCAGCCACAACATTCCCTGTCCACTCCCTAATGAGGGACTCTCCCATCAACGTGAATATCACATGACAATCTGAGATTCAAGAGGTCCAGAAGTATTCGTTCGAATTCGCGTGCATCGCCGTCCCAATCGCGTTCATGGCCCATTCATCTGCGTGTTCGACGATGCACGTGGGCGAAAGGAGGACCGGTCGTGATCGGCACTGGACTCATCCGCGTACTTGTGATACCCGTCGCCGTCGGCACCGGCATCGGCGTCTGGCAGCTCTCGGCGGACAGCGCCCCGGCTTCCACGCCGGTCGCAAGGGCGATCAAGGGAGATCTCGTCGTCTCGGTCGGCGGAGTCGGGCGGATCGTGCAGGCTGGCGCACCAGAGCAGATCACCGTCCCCGGTGGCCCGAGCGGCGGCGCGGCCGCGGCGGCGGCGTCTTCCGGCGGCGCCGGCGGCACAGGCACGACCACCTCGGGCGGAGCGGCGAGCGCCCCGGCCGACGGCGTCTTCCCGCGCACGAGTGGCCGGATCGTCCGCTTCCTGGTCAAGCGTGGAGACCACGTCATCGCCGGGCAGAAGCTGGCGCTGCTCGACGACGCCTCGGCGGCGGCGGCGGCGACGGCACTCGCGCGCAACGAGGTTGAGACGGCGCTGCTCGAGGTCGTCCAGAAGCGGACGAGCGACCCCGCCAACGGGCTCCCGCCGACACCCGCCGAACTGGCCGCCGGCCGCTTGGCCGTCAGCTCGGCCCTCGCGGGCCTCGGCAAAGTGCTCGGTCCTCCGCAGCCGACGGACGTGGGCGCGTCGCGCCTGGACCTCAAGCGTGCGCAGGCGGATCTCGAGACGCTCCTCGGCGGGACGCCCGCGGCCCGCGCGCGGGCAATCCATCTCGCGCAGCTCAGCGTGCAGCTGAGCGAGGACCGGCTCGCACGCCTGCTCGCGCCGCCGGATCCCGCAGACGTGAGCGCGGCCCGCAGCGAGGTCGCGAAGGCCGAGGCCGACCTCGCAGTCTTGCTGCGCGCGCCTGCGGCACCCCTGCCGGAGCAGGTCGCAGCGGCCAAGCAGGCAGTCGCCGTCGCCCAGCGCAAGCTCGACGACGCGAAGGCGACAGGCGATCCACGGCAGATCGACGTCGCGCAGCTGGAGCTCGACACGGCGAAGGCCGACCTGGCGACGCTCCTGAGCCCGCCGGGCGGGCCGCTACCCGAGGAGATCACGGCGGCCAAGCAGGCCGTCGAAGCCGCGCGGGCGAAGCTGGCGAAGCTGCTCGGGCCGCCGAACTCCGCCGACGTCAAGACGGCGCGCCTCGACCTCGCGCGCGCGCGGGCGGAGCTGCAAACACTCCGTGCAGGCCCAGGGCCCGCGGCGCTCGCTGCGGCGCGGCAAGCGGTCGTGGCCTTCCGGGCCAAGCTCGCGCAGCTGTTCGGGCCGCCGCTGCGGTCCGACGTCGCGCTCGCGAAGCTCGAGCTCGGCAAGGCGAAAGCGGACCTGGCGGTCCTGCGCACCCACGGTGCCCCCGCGTCGCCGATCGACATCGCGCTGGCGCGCCTCAAGGTTGCCGCCGCCCGGGTGCGGCTCGCGTCCGCGCGCTACGAGGGCGGGCTGCTGACGGTCCGCGCACCGCAGGCCGGAACAGTGACCGCCCTGCTGACGCGACCGGGAGCGCCGGTCGACCCGTCTACGCCGATCGTCGCGGTCGACAACCTCTCGCGCCTCTCGGCGACCGTCGACCTGAGCGAGTTCGACGTCGCTCGGGTGCGGCCGGGCCTGGCGGCAACGGTCGACGTCGACGCGCTCGGCGGCAAGGCGTTCCCCGGGAAGGTGCTGTTCGCGGCGCTGACCGGCACCGACATGAACGGCGTCGTCACGTTTCCCGTTCAGGTCGGCCTGGACGAGACCCAGGGCCTGAAACCCGGCATGAGCGTCAGCGTCCACATCGAAGTCGCACAGCGGCGCAACGTCGTGCAGGTGCCGCTCGAGGCGATCTCGCGCGATGACGAGGACCATCCGATCGTCACGACGATCGACTCCTCCGGCAACAGCGTCGAGCGAAAGGTCACGCTGGGGCTCTCGAACAACAAAAACGTCCAGATCGTGAAGGGGCTTCGCGCCGGTCAGGTCATCGAGCTGCCGGAGGCCCAGGGCGGGGAGGAGTAAGTGGCGACGCCTCCGCAAGCCGCGATCGAGCTCGCTGACGTCACCAAGGTCTACGGCCGCGGGGCTATCGCAGTGGAGGCGCTTCGCCACGTCGGCTTCGTCGTCCGCGAGGGCGAGCTCGTCGCGATCATGGGACCGTCCGGCTCGGGCAAGACGACGCTACTCGGCATCCTCGGCCTCCTCGACCGGCCCACGAGCGGCTCGTATCGCCTCGCCGGCGAGGAGGTCTCGGCGCTCGACGAGACGCGCCGAGCGCGGGTCCGGGCCGAGCGGATCGGCTTCGTCTTCCAGGCGTACAACCTCCTGCCGCGCTCGACCGCGTTCCGGAACGTCGAGTTGCCGCTGGTGTACGCGGGCGTGGTCGCACGCGAGCGTCGTGCCCGCGCGCTCGAGGCACTCGCCGAAGTCGGGCTCGCGGAGCGCGCCGACCACCTCCCGACGCAGCTCTCAGGCGGGGAACAGCAACGGGTCGCGATCGCGCGGGCGCTCGTGGTCGACCCGAGTGTCGTCCTGCTCGACGAGCCGACCGGCAACCTCGACTCGGCGAGCGCGGAGGACGTGCTGACGATCCTCCAGCGCGTGAACCGGGAAGGCGCGACGATGGTGATCGTCACCCACGCCGCCGAGGTCGCCGCGCGCGCATCGCGCGTCCTGCGGCTCGCGGACGGCCGCGTTGTCGCGGACGCGCCCGCCGGGCACGGCCTGCTGGTCGCCTCGGCACCGTGACCACGATGCTCGAGCACTGGCGGATCGCCCTGGGTGCGCTCCAGGCGAACTGGTTCCGGGCGGTCCTGACGGCGCTGGGCATCGTGATCGGGGTCGCTTCGCTGATCGCCGTCACCGCGGTCAGCGCGGGAGCACGGCAGGAGGTCGCGAACAGCATCCGCAAGCTCGGCGGAAACGTGGTGATTATCGACGGCGAGTTCATCTCGATCGGTACCCGGCAGTCGGCGACGGATCGCACGATCACGCCCGACGACGTCCGGGCGATCGGGAAGCTCCCGGGCGTCACGAGGGTGGCGCCGCATCAGGACATCGAGAGCCTCGGCGTCTCGGCCGGGCGCAACAACACGAACACCTGGCTGGTAGGGCTCACGCCGGCCTACTCGGAGGTCCAGAACCAACACGTACAAACCGGACGCTTGATCTCGGCGACCGACGTCAGCTTCGGACGCAGCGTGATGGTGCTCGGGCTCGTCCCGGCCGAGAAGCTCTTCCCCGGCCAGGACCCGATCGGCCGGATTGTGCGGGTCGGCAACCAGGAGTTCGAGGTCGTCGGTGTCCAGTCCCGCCGAGGAAAGCTTCTGGACGAGAACCTCGACAACCGCATCTTCGTCCCGCTGCCACTCGTGACCGGCGTCCTGGTAGGGGGCGGCCCGAACACCGTCCATCTCGACCTCGTGGTGCGCGATGCGGGGGAGATCGAGCCGACGATGGACACGATCAGCACGCTGCTGCGGCGCCAGCACCAGCTGCCGGCCTCGTATCCCGACGACTTCTCGGTCGAGGATCAAGCGAGCATCGTCAAGGAGGGTCAGCGAGCGACGACGACATTCCGGATCCTGACCTTCGCCCTCGGCGGGATTGCCCTCCTCGTCGGCGGGATCGGCATCATGAACATGATGCTCGTCTCGGTTCACGAGCGGACGCGCGAGATCGGCATCCGGAAGTCGGTCGGCGCAGGCCCGTGGAACGTGCAGGCCCAGTTCCTGATCGAGGCGATCGTGCTCAGCACCCTCGGCGGCCTGGCGGGGGTGGTCGCAGGCCTCGGCGCGACGAGGCTGATCAGCGCGTTCGCCGGCTGGCAAACCGTGACCAGCGTCCCGCCACTCGTGGTGGCGTTCCTCGTGGCGCTGGGCGTGGGGCTAGTGTTCGGCTACTACCCCGCAAGGCGCGCGGCCCGCCTTGATCCGATTGCCGCTCTGCGATACGAGTGAGGAGGTGATTTTTCGTGTCGGCAGCGATCGATCAACGGCAGACGAGCACAGACGCGGCGCTGATGCCCATCCACGAGATCGCCCTGTTCTTGAAGACGCATCTCGGCAAGAGGACGACGGCGTACATCAGCGGCGTCAGCGACCCGAAGATGGTCACTCACTGGATCGCGCGGCACAACACGCCGCGGGATGGGCCGCAGATGCGACTGCGCGAGGCCTACCGAGCCGCCGCGCTGCTCATCCAGGCCTACGGTGACGAGACCGCACGGGCATGGTTCGTCGGCTCGAACGTCGAGCTCGGCGACCAGGCGCCGGCATACGTAATCCGCAACGCCAGCACGTGGGAGGACCTGCGCCTCGTCCTCCCGGCGGCCCGCGCCCTCGTCGCACCGCCGCGCTGACTACCCGTCGGTCCGGGCGTACGCGGTCGGGCCGGCGCTCGGGACGCTGACCCAGACGTCCGCACCGCTTCCGTTTCGGTTCGCCAGGTGCGCACTGCCGCCGTGCGCCTCGGCGATGGCGCGCACGATCGAGAGCCCGAGCCCGGAGCCGCCGCGGGCCCGGGCCTGGTCGAGGCGTGCGAACCGGTCGAACGCCCGGTCCAACAGCTCGGGCGGGAAGCCGCCACCCTCATCGGCCACGTGCAGCTCGACGAGCCCGTCCGATGGCGCGGCAGAGAGCTGCACCTCACCCTTGCCGTAGCGGAGCGCGTTATCGAGGAGGTTACCGAGCGCCTGCTCGAGCCGGAGGCGGTCGCCGTGCACGTGGAATGTCGACGGCGTGACGACCCGGACACGCCTCCCAGCTTCCTCCGCCCGCCACTCGAACCTGTTCGCGATCGAGCTCAGCAGCTCGCCCGTCTCGAGCGTCTCCAGACGCAGCGGCAGCCTGCCGCGGTCGGAGCCGGCGATCAGGAGCAGATCGTCGGCGAGCTGCGAGAGGCGATCCGCCTCCTCAGACGCGGACCGCACCGCGTCCCTGAGCTCCTCGGGCGTCTCCGCATGGCGTAGGGCGAGCTCGAGCTCGGTGCGCAGGAGCGCGAGCGGCGTCCGCAGCTCGTGCCCTGCATCGGCGACGAACGCCCGCTCCCGCTCGAGGCCGCTCTCGAGCCGCGCGAGCATCTCGTTCAGCGTCTCGCCGAGGCGCTCGACCTCGTCGCCGGTCCGCGGCACCGGCAGGCGCTCTCCGGGCGTCGCGGCCGAGATCGCGGCCGCCCGCCGTCGCATCGACTCGACTGCCCGCAGCGACAGGCCCGCCAGGAAGTAGCCGGCCACCGATGCAAGCGCCAACGCGATCGGGCCCGCGATCAGCAGCTCGGTGCGGAGTCCGCCGAGCGTCTCGAGCCGGTCCGCGCGTGTAGCGCCGACGATCAGAATCAGCCGCTGCGAGTTCCTGGAGACGGGCGAGACGAGCATTCTCGACGGCTCGTCGAGCCCGGGCACCGAATCGCGGTTGACGAAGAACGACTCGGTCCGTGCGCGCCGCAGCTTGGCGGCGCTCAGCAGCGAAGTCGTGCCGAGCGGGTTGGTGGCGTCGACGACCCGGCCGCGGGGTTCGACCAGCTGCGCGTAGTCCTCGCCGCGCTCGACGTACGGTGCGCCGGTCGCCACCTTGAGTGACGTACCGGGCTCGTCGATGAGCAGACCGAGGTCGTGCGCGCGCAGCCGCAGCTGCCGATCGAGCGCGGCGGCGAGGTGCGAGTCGACCCGCATGTACAGGAACCAGCCGGTCCAGGCGAGCACGAGCGCCATCGCGACGGCGAAGGCCGCCGCCATCCGAACGCGGATGGGCAGGCCGGTCATGCACCGCCGTCCGCGCGCAGGCGGTAGCCCGCGCCGCGGACTGTCTCGAGCGAGCGCCGGCCAAAAGGCTCGTCGATCTTCCGGCGCAGGTGCCTCATGTAGACGTCGATGATGTTCGAGCGGTTCTCGTACGCGAAGTCCCAGGCGTGCTCGAGCAGGTCGTAGCGGGAGAGCACCTCATCCGGCCTACGCATGAACGTCTCGAGCAACGCGAACTCCTTCGTGGAGACCTGGATCTCGGACGAGCCGCGCCACACTCGCTGGGTCGCGGGGTCGAGCCGGAGGTCACCGACCTCGAGCACGGCCGGACGCTCGCCGTCGCCGCGTCTCGAGAGTGCGCGCAGCCGAGCCAGCAGCTCCGCGAACGCAAACGGCTTGACGAGGTAGTCGTCGGCACCGGTGTCGAGCCCCGTTACGCGATCGTCGACCGAGTCGCGTGCCGTAAGCATGAGGACCGGGGCCCAGACGCCGCTCGTGCGGAGGCGGCGACAGGTCTCGAAGCCGCTGATCCCCGGGAGCATCACGTCGAGGACAATCACGTCGTACTTCGAGCTCTGGGCCATCCAGAGCGCGTCCTCGCCACTGTTGGCGACGTCGACCGCGAGCCCCTCCTTCGCCAGACCGCGTCGGATCAGACTCGCCATGCGCAACTCGTCCTCGACAATGAGCGCCCGCACGTCCTCATCGTCCCAAAGCCGGATGAACGGGAGATGAGTTTCGCGCTCATCTCGCGTTCATCTTGTGCTCCTAGTGTAGGCCAGGAACCGGCAGATCAGGCGTGCGCGCGAGGAGGTCCAGTGAGGCCCGCGATCGAGGCGGAAGGTATCTGCAAGGACTACGGCTCGCTGGCCGCGGTTCGGGACCTGAGCTTCGTGGTCGAGCCCGGCGAGGTTCTTGGTGTCCTCGGACCGAACGGCGCCGGAAAGACCACCGCGATTCGGGTCCTGACGACGATCCTGCCGGCGAGCAGCGGCCGATTTTCGGTGGCCGGTGTTCCCTCCAAGCACTCGACAGTGATTCGCCGTCACATCGGTGTCCTCCCCGAGAGCGCGGGCTACCC
>JBKPFI010000157.1:0-4752 GCA_046728775.1 Actinomycetota bacterium
GGCGCGGGCAGGGTTCAGGCCGCTGGAGGCCGGCTAGGGCCCTTCGTGCGGGTCGGGCGGGATGATCGGGCGGCCGTGCGGGCCGGCCTCGCTCTCGCCCTCGCGGATCTTCGCCCGCTGCTCGACCGCCGGCTCGACGCCTGAGCGGCGCTCCAGGTGTTCGGCGCTCCAGGCCGGATCGTCGGGCCTGACGTCGCCGTAGCCTTCGGTCTCGGGAGCCTCCGAGCCCTCGGCGAGCCCGTAGTGCGCAGCGACGGCCCGGTGGTCGACCTCGCCGTCTTCCAGCGCGGGCGATTCCTCGACGAGCTCCCTCGACAGCGACAGGCGCACGACCCGCTCGTCGTCGTCGGCGTGCGCGAACGCCGCCGGCACTGCGCGCCGCGACTTCCGCAGGAGCCCGCTCTCCACGATCAGCAGGCCGCTCTCGACGCCGACGACGTGGCCCACCTTGCCGCCGTCGCTTCCGATCACTTCGTAGCCCTCCACGCCCTCGCGCTACCCGCCGCATGCGGGCGCGAAACGGGAATTGCCGGTGGCCCGCGAGCGTTGCAAGGCCCTGAGAGAACGATGCTAGGGTGGCCGGTCGATGGGCGAGACCACGCCAGAGGCGGAGCCGCGGAGGCTGGCCGAGGACGCTCGGGACAGGGTGCGCTTCGAGGAGGAAGCGCTCGAGCTGGCGGACCAGGTGTACCGGGTGGCCCGGCGGCTGGTTTCCACCCGTGAAGAGGCGGAGGACTTGATGCAGGAGGCGTATGCGCGCGCGTTTCGGGCCTGGCGGTCGTACCAACCGGGGACGAACCTGCGTGCGTGGCTGCTGCGGATTCTGACCAACCTGAACATCGACCGCGGCCGCCGGCAGCAGCGCTCGCCCGACCTGCAGCCGCTCGAGGAAGGCGACTACTACCTCTACAACCGCCTCGAGGAGACCGGCCGCGAGCCCAACGTCGACCAGGACCGCGTCGACGAGCGCCTCTCACAGGACGACGTCGTGGCGGCGCTCTCGGCGGTCCCGCACGATTTCCGTGACGTGATCGTGCTCGTCGACATCGGCGACTTCAGCTACGCCGACGCTGCGCAGATCCTCGAGATTCCGATCGGCACGGTCATGTCGCGCCTGCATCGCGGCCGGCGGATCCTGAAGCGGGAGCTCGCAGACCAGGCGGTGAACGCGTGATGGCGTTCGGCGCGGAGATCGATCCCTGCGACAAGTGCGAGGAGATGCTCCAGCCGTACCTGGACCGGGAGCTCTCCGATGCCGAGCGCGCGGAAGCCGAGGCGCACCTCGACGAGTGCGCCTACTGCCGTAAGCGCTACCGCTTCGAGGACGAGCTGCGGAAGTTCGTCCGGCAGGCGGCGGTCGAGGAGATGCCGCCCGCGTTGAAGCAGAAGCTCTCGGAGCTGCGCACGCCGCTCTTCTGAGGCCGCGGCGCTCGCCGGTAGCGCAGCGGGTCCACGGCCGTGCCGCGGAACCGAAGCTCGAAGTGGAGGTGCGTGCCGGAGCACCACCCGGTGCAGCCTGCCGTGCCGAGCAGCTGACCGGCCGCGACCCGCTCGCCGACCTGCACCCGCCAGTCCGCCAGGTGGGCGTAGAGCGCGTCGTAGCCGCCGCCGAGCTGCACCTCGACGAGGTTGCCGTAGCCCTCGAACCCGCTCGGAGTGCCGACCGCGACTACGCGCCCCGGCTGGGCGGCGCGCACGGCGAGGGAGCGGAGCATGCCGATGTCGACTCCGGGGTGGTGGCGTCCCCCGTCGTAGCCGAACGGCGACGTCACGGTCCCGTCGGCGGGCCAGGTCGACCAGGTCGGAACGGGTGCAGCGACAGGCGTGCGCGCTAGCGCGAACGCGAGCAGGAGGGCCAGCACAACCGCGGGAGGCTACCTGGAGCAGCTAGCCCGTGGCGTGGGCGGGCCCGACGATCACGACCAGTCGGCGCGGGTTGTTGCCTGCCGGCAGCGGCCGGATCGGCACGCCGATCTGCTCGCCGAGCCTTCTCGCAAGCGCGGTTCCGCCGGGCTCGAAGTACACCGCGGTCTCGCGGTAGTCGAAGCGGTTCGCCTTGGTGACGTGTTTGATGCGGTAGCCGAACGAACCTACGCGGCTGGCGACGCGGCGCGTGTAGTTGATGTCACCGCTGCCGTTGAGCACGTCGACGGAGACCTTCCAGGGCGGCGGCAGCGTGGCGGCGCGCTGAGAGGCGGCGGTGGGGCCGTTCCCGCCTCTTCCGACGACGAACACGAGCGTCGCGATGAGGGCCACCGCGACTGCCGTGCTCGCCGCGAGCCAGCGTCCGATCGGCCGGTGCGCGGGCGGCTCCACCGGCATTCCGGAGAGGCTGCGGGCCTCGCGGTGGTCGATCCCGAGCGCGGTCGCGTAGCGCAGCACGGCCATCACGGCTGCCTTGTTGCTCGGGAAGCGGTAGAGGCGGCCGTCCTCGAGCCACTCGACCTGCTCCGGCCAGAGCGCGGCGCGCTTGGCGGCCTCCTCGACGGTGAGCTTTCGCTGCAGCCGCAGCGAGGTCAGCGGGGAGACCTGGTCGGCGGGTTCGGCGGCTAGGGGTCGGGCGAGCTCCACGGCTTCGGCTTCAGGCGGTCGGGTACGTCATCGGCGGAATCGACGTCTCCTGGAGATCCCAGATCGTCGCAGGGGACGAGGACGGCGTCGAGTCCCTTCGCGCCCTCGTCCGGAACGAGTGGCCAGGCCTCGCGAGCGAGCAGGACCGGGTGGAGCCTCGTGCCGTCGTAGGTCGCCGCAACGACGGGGGCCTGCTCGGCTCGCCAGCGGGCGATGACGCGGTCGATCGCCTCGGGCGCGAGGTCAGGCCCGTCGCCGAGCACGACGACCGCGGCTTCGGCTGCGGGCGGAAGGGCTGCGAGCCCGCAGCGGAGGGACGCCCCCGGACCGCGGCGCCACTCGGGGCACGGCACCGCGCGGGCGGAGGTCTCGAGCTCGTGTGCCCCCAGCACGACGATCACGTCGTCGACGCCGCTCCGCCGCACGCGCTCGAGCACCGGCTCGAGCAGCAGCCGTTGCTTCGGCGACCCGAACCGGCTCGACTCGCCGGCCGAGAGCACCACGGCCCAAACCCCGCTTTCTGTCACGGAGCGACGTTACGCGACGGCTTCGACCGCTCGGCGGATCAGTGGCCGCGCGAGGTCGACCTTGTACGCCGTCCCGAGCAGCGGTGTCGCGCGATCGAGGTCGTCCGGCGACTCGAGCCGCCACGGGACCGGCGCCACGCCTGCGAGCGCGAGCCGTACCTCGGTGCCGAAACGGGCAGCCGCCACGCCGACGAGCGCGAACGAGAACCGCGCCCGGTCCATCGCCTTCAAGTACGTGCTCGCCTCCGGCTTGGGGACGTCGAGCTCGAGGATCAGCTCGCCCCGATCGAGGGCCGTCACGTCGCGGTCGTCGTCGGTCGGCAGCCGGTACAGGCTCTCGACGGGCAGCTCGCGGCGATCGGTGCGGAGCGTTGCGCCGAGCGCCAGCAGCGCCGCGGCGGGATCCGACGGGTGCGCCGACGCGCAGCGGTCGTTCCCGAAGATCGCGTGCTCGCGATGCGCGCCCCGCCGCGCGTGGCACAACGACCCGCCGTGCAGGTAGCAGGGGTAGCCGAGCCGCCAGTACCAGCAGCGCGTCGCCTGCAGCAGGTTCCCGCCGATCGTCCCCATCGAGCGAAGCTGTGGCGACGCCGCCAGAGAGCACGCCTCGCGCAGGGCCTGCGGGATCTCCGGGTCGACCTCGAGCTCCGCGAGCGTGGTTCCCGCGCCCACCCGCGATCCCTCGATCCCGCGTGGCACCACCGCGCGCACGTCGACGAGCGTCTCCGCCTCCACGAGCCGGCTGCGCAGGAGCGGGACGAGGTCCGTGCCGCCGGCGAGTGCGACCGAGCCGTTGCCGAGCGCCGCGGAGGCGTCCGAGACGGACTCAGGCTGGAGAAATCGCAACCCGCTCCCGCTCCCGAGCCTCCGCGAGCGCCCGCAGCATCTCCTCGCGCGTCGCTCCGCTCCCGCCGGGGAAACCATGTTCCCCCCGCGAGCGCCCTTCTTTTCCTGGGCACCCTCCGCCGCGCGCGGGGCGTCCGGCGGAGATGACTGTGCGGGAAATTTCCCGGTTTCCCGCGACCCTTCCCCGCGCGAGGAGATCGTGTTCCATCATGCGGGCGCCGCTTCTGCGGCCTTCTTTGTTCGCGCCTCCGCGAGCGCCCGCAGCATCTCCTCGCGCGAGACTGGCAGCGAGCGCACGTCCGCGCCCGTCGCGTCGCGGATCGCGTTCACGATCGCCGCCGCCGTCGGCACGATCGGCGGCTCGCCGAGACCCTTCGACCCGAGGTTCGTGAGGTGCTCGTCCGGCATGTCGAGTAGCTCGACCACGAGCTCCGGGACGTCGGCGATCGTCGGCAGCTTGTAGGCATCGAGCGTCTGCGTCAGCACCGTCCCCTCGAGCGGGTCCACCAGCCGCTCCTCGGACAACGTGTGTCCGATGCCCTGGATGATCCCGCCCTCGACCTGGCTCTGCGCGCCGAGCGGGTTGATGACACGGCCGACGTCGTGGATCGCCGCGATCCGCTCGACCTTTACCTCGCCCGTCTCGACGTCCACGGCCACGTCGGCGACCTGGATTCCGAACGTGAGCACCCGCATTCCCGTCGGGTTCGGCCCGCGCGCGCCCTTGCCGGTGATCTGCGCGTCCTCGAGCAGGCCGGTCACCTCCTCGAGCGGCCAGGAGCCGCCGTCGGCCGAGACGACGCTCCCG
>JBKPFI010000090.1:0-8715 GCA_046728775.1 Actinomycetota bacterium
TCGGTCGTGCTGCTCCTGCTGTACGTGGCGGTCACGGTCACCTCGCTGCGCCGGCACAAGCGATTGCACGAGGAGAGCGGCGCGGTCGCGACGGGTGGCTGGACGCTCTCGGTCTCGCTGCTCGCGCTGGCGGCCGCAACGGTCGTGACGGCGCTGATCAGCGAAACGCTCGTCCACTCGCTGCACGCATTCGCCGAGTCGGCCGGGCTGTCGGAGTTCTTCATCGCGGCGGTGATCGTGGCGATCGTCGGGAACGCAGCCGAGCACGGCGGCGCGATCGTGATCGCGTCGCGGGGAAAGCTGCCGCTCGCGACGGAGATCGCCGTCTCGTCGAGCGCCCAGGTCGCGCTGCTCGTCACCCCGGCGGTGGCGCTCCTGTCGTGGCTCGTGCGCCCTGCGCTGCCGCTCACGTTCCGCCCGATCGAGCTCGCCGCGATGGGCGGTGCCGCTGCGCTGGTCGCGGCCCTCCTCGCCGACGGCCGGGGGCGACGCTGGGAGGGCTGGACGCTGGTGGCGGTCTACGCGGGGGTCGCCCTCGCGTTCTACGCCGCGGGCGATCGCTAGGCCGCCCCGGCGAAGTCACAGATCCGTGACGGCCAGGGCACAGACACGCGCGAATTTCGTCGCTACGCTCGCCTCGGGGAGGAGGCCGGGCGAACCGTACTAAGGGACGTGGGAGCCGGTCGGCGGCCCGGATCGGTTCGGCCGCCCGCGCTCACCAAAGGGCCTAGTCGGGGCGAGTGCCGAAGATCTCCGGGCTCCGCGTAAACGGATACGTCGCCCAGTACAGCCGCGTAACGTCGCTGCGCTCGTCGCGCACCACGCGCAGCACCTCGCCGCGCTCCCGGCCGGAGACAGTCCGAAACCGATCCTCGCCCTCGGGCTCGAACACCGACGGCTCGCGCCCGTCGGGCGCCGAAGCGATCTGCGCCTCCAGCCTCCCCCGGCGCCAGCTGAAGATCGTCTCCTCACCCTCCGACCACCAGCGCCCGAGGAGCGGCACGATCTCGGCGGGCGGCGCCTCCTCCGGCGCCCACGCCTCCTCCTCGGGCACCAGCTCCTCGAGGGCCGCCTCCGCCAGGTCGAGCCCGGTCGCGCTCAGCTTGGCCCAGCGGCTCGAGTTCGTGAGCAGCACGGCGCCGACTTGCTCACGGCGCGCGAAGACCAGGATCGAGAGAAAGCCCGGGAACCCGCCCGTGTGTCCGCCGAAGATCCGGTCGCCGCACCGCCACAGCTCGAGCCCCAGCCCCCAGCCCAGCGTCCAGTCCGGCTCGGCCATCACCTGCAGGTCGTGCATCTCGGCCACGCTCGAGGCCGCGAGCACCGACTCGTCCGGCGCCGAGAGGAACGCGCCCCAGCGGGCGAGGTCGCCGACGGTGCTGTAGAGGCCCGACTCGCCACCCTTGCCGCCGAGGTCGAGCACCGGCTCGCGGCGGACGGAGTCGGAGTACGGCTCGACGAAGTACGGGAGCGCGGCGGGCGGGGACGGGCCCCAGGTGGTCCGCTCGAGGCCGAGCGGCCGGAGCAGGCGCTCCTCCACGTAGTCGCGAAACGGCGCCCCCGAGACGTGCGCTACGACGTGGCCGAGCAGCGCGTAGGCGAGGTTCGAGTAGTGCCACGCGGCCGCCGGCGGCAACACCTGCTCCGCCTCCTGAAGCCGCGCGAGCAGCTCCTCTTCGCCCGGAAACTCGAGGGTCTCCCAGATCTCGCCGGGCGGCTCGCGCTGAAGGCCGGACACGTGCGACAGCATGCGGCGCAGGGTCGGCGCGCCGTGAGCCGCCTCGGGAAGGTGACGCGAGAGCGGGTCGTCGAGCTCGAGCTTCCCCTCGTCCCGGAGCTGGAGCAGCACCGCCGCGGTGAACGTCTTCGTGATCGAGGCGACGGCGTACTGGGTGTCGGCGGTCGCGTCGACTCGCCCTTCGACGTCAGCGAGGCCGATCGCGTCGCTCCAGACGAGGTCGGCTCCGCGGAAGACGCCACCGGCGAGGCTCGGCAGCCGGCCGGTCGACTGCGCCTCCCGGACGAGCCGACGGAACCGCTCAGGCGCGGGCAAGGGCCCCGAGGGCGCGCGGGATCAGCTCGGCGGCCCGCTCGATGTCGTCGTCGTCGATGTCGAGGTGCGTCACCGCCCGCAACCGGGTCGGATGCACGGTCATCGACAGGCCGACGCCCTGCTGCGCCAGCCGCTCGAGCGCCTCCTCGGCGCTGAGCCCCAGCGGCGCGACGTCGACCTGGACGAAGTTCGTCTCCACCTGGTCGAGGTCGACCGGCACACCGGCGTCGTAAAGTCCTTCGGCCAGCCGCCGGGCCCGGGCGTGATCGTCGGCGAGGCGCTCGATGTTGTGCTCGAGCGCGTAAACGCCGGCAGCGGCGACGATCCCGGCCTGGCGCATCGCGCCGCCGAAGAGGTGCTTGAGCCGCCGCGCCTCGGCCATCAGCTCCGGCGAGCCGGCGACGAGGGCGCCGAGCGGGCAGCCGAGTCCCTTCGAGAGGCAGAGCGTGACCGTGTCGAAACGACGTCCGATCTCCGCAGCCGGCACGCCCAACGCGACCGCGGCGTTCAGGACACGAGCGCCGTCGAGGTGCAGGCGCAACTCCAGCTCGCGCGCGGTCGTCACGACCGCCTCGAGCTCGTCGAGCGGCCAGGCGCGCCCGCCCGAGGCGTTGTGTGTGTTCTCGACCGACACGATCTTCGTCGCGGGCATGTGCGACCGGTCGGTGCGCCGGACGGTCTCGCGGAGCTGCCGGGGGGTGAAGCGGCCGGCGGGGCAGCGCAGCGGCCGCGTCATCAGGCCGGCGTGGACGGCCGGACCGCCGAGCTCCGAGACGAAGATGTGGGAGTTCTCCTCCGCGACGACCTCGTCGCCACGCTCACCGAGACAGCCAAGCGCGATCTCGTTGGCCATCGTCGCCGTCGGAACGAAGACCGCCTCCGGCTGCCCGAGGAGCTCGGCGGCGCGGCGCTCGAGCTCGTTCACCGTCGGGTCCTCGCGCCGCTGCTCGTCGCCGACCTCGGCGGACGCGATCGCCGCCCGCATCTCCGGCGTCGGCCTCGTCTTCGTGTCGGAGCGCAGGTCGATCATCAGGCGCCCTTCGGAGCCTCGACCACGGCGGCGGCCGGCTCGCCTTCGAGGTCGGGGTGCTCCTCGAAGCCGTAGCGCACGACGAGCCGCTTGACGGCCTGCACCTCGTCGAGCCGCCCGACTGCTCGGCCGTGCGGTGCCTCCTTCAGGAGCTCCGGGTCGTCCGCAGCCTCGTCGGCGATCGCGAGCATCGCGTCGGCGAAGGCGTCGAGCGTCTCCTTCACCTCTGTCTCGGTCGGCTCGATCATGAGCGCCTCGGGCACGACCAGCGGGAAGTAGACCGTCGGCGGGTGGAAGCCGTAGTCCATCAGCCGCTTCGCGACGTCGAGCGCGGTCACACCGTGCTCGCGCTTCAGCCGTCGCGCCGAGAGGACGAACTCGTGCATGCAGAGGCGGTCGTACGGGAGCTCGTAGCCGTCGCGCAAACGCGCGAGGAGGTAGTTCGCGTTCAGCACCGCGACCTCGGACATCTCGCGGAGCTCGGGCCCGTACGAGCGAATGAACGCGTACGAGCGGACGAAAACGCCGAACGGCCCGAAGAAGCCTCGCACCTTCCCGATCGTCTGCGGCCGGTCGTAGTGGAAGCGGTAGCGCTCGCCGTCGCGCACGATCGCGGGCACCGGCAGGAACGGCTCGAGCCGCTTCCCGACCGCGATCGGGCCGCCGCCGGGACCGCCGCCTCCGTGCGGCTGCGAGAAGGTCTTGTGCAGGTTGATGTGGACGATGTCGAAGCCCATGTCGCCTGGGCGCGAGATGCCGCAGACGGCGTTCAGATTCGCGCCGTCGTAGTACATGAGCGCCCCCGCGTCGTGGAAGGTACGAGCGATGTCCACGATGTTCTCGTCGAAGAGGCCGAGCGTCGACGGGTTCGTGAGCATCAAGCCGGCGGTCCGCTCGTCGACCTTTCCGCGCAGGTCGTCGACGTCGATGTTGCCCCGCGCGTCCGTCCTGACGGGCGTGAGCTCGTAGCCCGCCATCGTGACGCTCGCTGGATTGGTCCCGTGCGCCGTGTCGGGGATCACGACATTGCGCCGCTGCTCCGACTCGCCCCGCTCGCGGAAGTAGGCCCGCATCAGCAGCAGGCCGGTCAGCTCGCCCTGGGAGCCGGCGGCCGGTTGCAGCGACACCGCGGGGAGGCCGGTGATCTCGGCGAGGGCTTCCTGCAGCTCCCAGCAGAGCCGCAGCGCGCCTTGCGCGCCGTCCTCGTCCTGGTGCGGATGGAGGTCGCGGAAGCCGGGAAGCGACGCGAGCCGCTCGTTCACACGCGGGTTGTGCTTCATCGTGCAGGACCCGAGCGGGTAGAAGCCGGTGTCGATCCCGAAGTTCTGCGTCGAGAGCTCGGTGAAGTGACGCAGGAGGTCCGGCTCCGCCAGCTCGGGAAGGCGAGGCGGCTCGGCCCGGCGAAGCTCGGGCGGCGGCTCCGGCACCGGCAGTTCCGGGCGCGCCGGCCGGCCGGCGCGGCGGCCCGGATGAGACCGCTCGTAGATCAGCTTCACGCCGCGCCCACCTCCGCGAGCACCTGTGCAAGGCGGTCGATCTCTTCGACCGTCCTTCGTTCGGTGACCGCGACGAGGAGCGCGTCGTCCATGCCCGCGTAGTCGCGGCCGAGGGCGTACCCGGGGTGCACGCCGCGGGCACGCGCCTCCCGCACGACCTCGCTCGCAGGCCGTCCGACGCGTACGGCAAACTCCTTGAACGTTGTCTGATCCGAGAACACGAGCGGCAGACCGACACGCTCCTTTGCGTGATCGGCGAGGGCCATGCAGGTCTCCCCCACCTCTTTGAGACCCTCCGGCCCGAGCCACGAGAGGTAGACGAGCCCGGCCAGCGCAAGGAGCGTCTGGTTCGTCGTGATGTTGGAGGTGGCCTTCTCGCGTCGGATGTGCTGCTCGCGCGTCTGGAGGGTGAGGACATAGCCGCGGTTACCTGCGGCGTCAGTCGTCTCGCCGACGATGCGGCCGGGCATGCGCCGGATGAACTCGGAGCGTGCCGCGAGGAACCCGTAGTGCGGACCGCCGCCGGAGAGGAAGTTCCCCGCCGACTGTCCCTCTCCGATCGCGATCGCGCACCCGTAGTTGCCCGGCGCCTCAAGGACTCCGAGCGACATCGGGTCGACGTGGGCGACCGGGAGCGCCCCGGCGTCGTTCGCGGCAGCGGCGAGCTCGGGCGCCGGCTCGAGCACCCCGAAGAAATTCGGCTGCTGGAAGATGACGCAGGCTGCGTCTGCCGCGACCGTCCGGAGCTCGTCCGGCTCGGTGGCGCCTTCGCGGTGCGGTACCTCGACGACCTCGAGCCCGAACCCCGGTGCATACGTCTTCACGACCTGCCGGACCTGAGGGTTCGCCGCCTCCGTGACGACGACCGTCGAGCGCCCGGTGGCGTGCTTGGCGATGAAGCACGCGTCGGCGGCAACCGTGGTGCCGTCGTAGCCCGAAGCGTTGGAGACGTCCATTCCCGTGAGCTCGCAGATCGCGGTCTGGTACTCGAAGATCGCCTGGAGCACGCCCTGGCTCAGCTCCGGCTGGTACGGCGTGTAGGCGGTCAGAAGCTCGCCGCGCTGGAGCACGGCGTCGACGATCGCCGGGACGTAGTGGTCGTACATCCCGGCGCCGAGGAACGACAGCTCCGCGCCGACGTGGGCGTTCTGCGCCGCAAGCGACTCGAAGTAGGCCGTCAGCTCCTGCTCGGTGAGCGCGGACGGCAGCTCGAGCTCGCGCTCGAGCCGAACGCCCCTGGGCAGATCCGCAAAGAGGCCCTCCAGCGAGGCGACGCCGATCGCCTCGAGCATCGCCTTCCGGTCCGCGTCGGTCAGCGCGAGGTAGCTCACCCCTGCTCGGCCAGGTGCTGCTTGTACGCCTCCACGTCCATCAGCTCGTCGGCCTCGCCCGGATCGGTGAGGCGAACGCGCACGAGCCAACCGTCGCCGTAGGGGTCGTCGTTGACGGTCTCGGGAGCGTCGACGGCCGCCTGGTTCACCTCGACGACCTCGCCCGAGAGCGGAGCGATCACGTCCGAGACGGCCTTCACCGACTCGACCTCCGCATAGGGCTCGTCCTTCGTGAGCGTCGCGCCTTCCTCTGGCGCCTCGAAGTGCACGAGCTCGCCGAGCGCGTCCTGCGCGAACCAGGTGATCCCGAAGATCGCCTCGCCCTCCTCGATCCGCGCCCAGTCGTGCTCGGGGTGGTAGCGCAGGTCGTCGGGATACGCCTCGGCCGCCGCCATCACGTCTCTTCCGTCGAGTAGATCGGCTTCTTCACCACACGCGCGTGCCGTGGGCGGCCGCGGACGTCGATCGTCAGCTCGGCCCCTGGCTGCGCCAGCTCGGCCGGCACGTAGCCCATCCCGATGCCACGCTCGAGCATCGGCGAGTGTGACCCGGAGGTCACCTCGCCTCCCTCGACGATCGTCATCCCTTGTCGGGGGATTCCGGCGTCCTCCATCACGAAGGCAGCGAGCCTCCGCTCAGGGCCTGCGGCCTTGATCCGCCGGAGCTCGCCGACCCCGGTGAAGTCCTTGTCGAGTGCGCACACCCACCCGAGCCCGGCCGAGATCGCGTCCGTCTCGGGCCCGATGTCGTTGCCGTGCAGCGGGTAGCACACCTCGAGTCGCAGCGTGTCGCGCGCCCCGAGGCCGCACGGAACAACTCCTCGCTCGAGCACGCGGTCCCAGAGCTCTTCGGCCGCGGCTGCGTCGACGAGCAGCTCCACGCCCTTCTCGCCCGTGTAGCCCGTCCGGTTGACCGTGCACGAAACGCCGTCGACCCCACCCTCGGCGAACGTGAACGCCGGTGCCTCGGGCAGACCGACCCGCTCCAGCGAGCGCGGCCCCTGGACGGCGATCAGCGCGAAATCGTCGGACACGTCTCGCACCTCGGCCCCTGCCGGCTCGCGGTCGCGCAGCCACTCGAAGTCCGGCTCCCGGTTCGAGGCGTTCACGATCAGTAGGAACCGCTTGGGCCCCAGCTCGTAGACGATCAGGTCGTCGACGATTCCGCCCTGGTCGTTCGTGAGCAGCGTGTACTGCGCCTTTCCCGGGCCGATTCGATCGAGGTCGTTCGACAGCATCGCCTGCAGGAACTCACGCGCGTTCGGCCCCTCGACCAGGAGCTCGCCCATGTGCGACACGTCGAACGCGCCGGCGTCGGTCCGCACCGCGCGGTGCTCCGGGATCACGCCCTGGTACTGCACCGGCATCTCCCAGCCGGCGAACGGCACGAGCCGAGCTCCCAGCGCGACGTGGCGCTCGTAGAGCGGCGTTCGCAGCAGCGTCTGCATCGGCCGCTGATGCTAATGGAGCCGAAAAGGAAGCCGCCCCGGCTTCGACTGACGTGTCGAGGCCGGGGCGGCCGGACCGGGTCATCGCGGGTCAACCGTCAAGGTCGACCCGAGAGGGCATGACGATTCATTGCCGCGCCCCGCAGCGGCTAAACCTTGGCTCTCGCGGGCGAGCTAGTCCCTGAGGAACGACGGAACTTCGAGTTCGTCGTCGGTGACCTCGAACCGCTCGGCCGGCGCTTCGCGCTGGCCCTCCGCTTCGGGCCTCCCCTCCTCGGCCGGCTCCTCCACGCGCCTGCGCCGGCGCATCCGACCGGGGCCGAAGCCGGTCGCGATCACGGTCACGCGGACCTGGTCGGCGACAGCCTCGTCGATCACGGCGCCGAAGATCACGTTCGCGTTCTGATCGGCCGCCGAGGTGACGACCTGCGCCGCCTCGTTGACCTCGAACAGCCCGATGTCGGGCCCGCCGGTGACGTTGAGCAGGATGCCGGTCGCGCCCTCGATCGAGGATTCGAGCAGGGGCGAGGAGACCGCCATGCGCGCGGCCTCCGTCGCGCGGTTCTCGCCGGAGGCGGTCCCGATTCCCATCAGCGCCGAGCCGGCCTCGGTCATGATCGTCCGCACGTCGGCGAAGTCGAGGTTGACGAGGCCGGGGATCGTGATCAGGTCGGTGATGCCCTGTACGCCCTGGCGCAGGACGTCGTCCGCCATCGTGAACGCGTCCACGATCGAGGTCCGCTTCTCGACGACCTGAAGTAGCCGGTCGTTCTCGATCACGATCAGCGTGTCGACCTCGTCGCGGAGCTCGTCGACGCCGCGCGAGGCGATCTCCGCGCGGCGGCGGCCCTCGAACGAGAAGGGCCGCGTGACCACGCCCACCGTCAGCGCCCCGACCTCCTGCGCGAGCTTCGCGAGGATCGGCGCGGCGCCGGTGCCCGTGCCGCCACCCTCGCCCGCGGTGATGAAGACCATGTCGGCGCCCTTCAGCGCCTCCTTCAGCTCGTCGCGGCTCTCCTCGGCGGCGGCGCGGCCGACGCCTGGCTCGGCGCCCGCGCCCAGGCCGCGTGTGACGTTGGCCCCGATCGGCATCTTCACGTCGGCGTCGCACATCAGGAGCGCCTGCGCGTCCGTGTTGACGGCGATGAACTCGCAGCCCGTCAGGCCCGCGTCGACCATCCGGTTGACGGCATTCGAGCCGCCGCCGCCGACGCCCACGACCTTGATCAGGGCTAGGTAGTTCCCGCTTTGATCCCTCATGCTCAACCCGTCTCGACCTCAAGCTGCAGTGGACAGTAGGTCTTACGGCACGGCAGGGTACGCCTCGTCGAGGCGGCTGTCAACGCCGAGGTCAGCCC
>JBKPFI010000087.1:0-4778 GCA_046728775.1 Actinomycetota bacterium
GGCGCCGCGAACGGGAGCAACCCGCTGCCCATCGTGCTGCCGTGTCATCGCGTGATCGGTGCGGACGGCTCGCTCACGGGCTTCGGCGGTGGGCTCCACGTCAAGCGCTTCCTGCTCGAGCTCGAAGGCGCGCTGCTGCCACTCGGCTAGCGCCCCGGATCCCCTTTTCGGGGATCTCCACGGGCGTTCGCTGCGCCGAAAACGACGGGGTGCGCCTGCGGACGCCAACGCTGCGAATAGCGGCACGGGTTTTGCCGTGCGTGCTCGCGTGCGCGATCGCCGCTTTCGCCCTATCCGGCTGTTCTTCGCATTCGACGTCCTCGGAGGGAGCCGTCGTTCGCGTGACCCTGAAGGACTTTCGGATCAAGGTCTCCCGGTCGCACGTCCGCGCCGGCGACGTGCGGCTCGTGGTCAGGAACAGGGGGCCCGACACCCACGAGCTGCTCATTGCGCGCACGCACGCTGCGCTGCCGCTCCGGGCGGACGGCATCACGGTTGACGAGGAGACGCTCGAGCCCGTCACCGTCGCCGAGGCGGAAGGTGAGCCGCGCGGCAGGGTTCGCGTGCTCGAGCTGAAGCTGCGACCCGGTCGGTACGAGCTGTTCTGCAACATGGCCGGCCACTACCTCGGCGGCATGCGCGCGCGCCTGGTGGTGAGCTAGCTGATGCTGCGCACCGGCCCTGCCTTCAGGCCCTTCGCTTCGCGCGGCCGCCGTGCCGTTGCCGCGATCCTCGCCACCTTCGCCCTGTTCTCGGCTCTCAGCGTCGGCCTGTCGATCTGGGCGACGTCGCGGTCGCAGTACAAGGCGTCCGTGCTCGAGGTCGCCGCTCGCCAGCGGACGCTCTCGGAGCGGTACCTGAAAGAGGTGCTGCTGGCGCAGGCAGGCCAGAAGGCGGATCCCCCCTACGTGGGCAGGCTGCTCGGCCAGAGCGCGCGAGCGCTGCTGGACGGCGGCACCGCGCCCGCGGTGAACGGCGATGACGATGAGACTCGGCTCTCGCCCGCGAGCGGAAAGGACGTCCGCGCGCAGCTCGAACAGGAGCGCAAGCTGATCCGGGACCTGCGCGCGAGCGGCGCGGCCTTCGTCGCCGGCCGGCCGGCCCACGACGTCCGGCTGACGGCCGGCGAGCGGCTGTCGATGCAGGATCCGGTCACCCGCCTGCGAGTCCTGTCCGCGCTGACGTCGAACGTCTCCTTGAACGCCGCTCGGTCGATCGCGACCGCCCACGACAGCGACATCGACGGGCTGATTACGCTCCAGACGATCGCCGGCGCCGTCGGGTTCGTCGCGTCGCTCCTGCTCGGCTGGGCGCTGATCGCCACCACCAGGCGCCAGACCGCGCACTTCCGCAGCCTCGTCACCTCGTCCACCGACCTCGTGCTCGTGTTCGGCCCGGGCGGCTGCCGGTACGCCAGCGAGTCGGTCGCGCAGATGCTCGGCCGGCACGATCCCGAGCTGCTGGGGGAGGAGTTCGCCGGGTTCGTCCATCCGGACGATGTCGCGCTGGTCCACGCCGCGTACGGCCACGGCGAGCCCCCCGAGATCGTCTTCAGGCTGCTGAACCGCTTCGGGGAGTGGCGCCACCTCGAGGCCCACGTCACCGACCTTCGCTCGGACCGGCAGATCCGCGGGGTGGTCTTCAACGCAAGGGACATCAGCGAGCGCGTGCGCCTCGAGGAGCAGCTGACCCGGCAGGCGTTCCACGACGGCTTGACCGGGATGGCGAACCGCGCGCTCTTCCGTGACCGCCTCGACCAGGCGCTTGCGCGCTCCGAGCGCTCGCTCGGCGTTCTCGCGGTCCTGCTGGTCGACCTCGACGGCTTCAAGCAGGTGAACGACAGCCTCGGCCACGACGCGGGAGACCAGCTGCTCAAGGTCGTCGCCGAGCGGTTCGACGCGGAGCTTCGGCCCGGCGACACGCTCGCGAGGCTCGGCGGCGACGAGTTCGCCGTGCTGATCGACGGGGCGCACGAGGCGCAGGCGACCTCGGTCGCGCGACGCCTCCTGAGCGCGCTCGTCGAGCCGGTCTGGATCGCCGGGCGCGAGCTGAGCGTCGGCGCGAGCATCGGCGTCGCCCTTCACCCCGGCGGACCGGGCCGCAGCGAGGATCTGCTCCGGCACGCGGACGTCGCGATGTACGCGGCGAAGGAGTCCGGGCGCGGGCGCTTCGAGCTCTTCCACTACGACATGGCGCGCGAGCTCGGCGAGCTCCTCGGCCTCGAGCACGAGCTCAGGCTCGGGCTCCAACGCGGCGAGTTCACCCTCCATTACCAACCAGAGGTCGATCTCGAGAACGGCCGGATCGTCGGCGTCGAGGCGCTCGTCCGCTGGAACTCGCCTCGGCGCGGGCTCGTTCCTCCGGACAGGTTCATCCGTGTCGCAGAGGCGACCGGGCTGATCCTGGGGCTGGGCGAATTCGTCCTCCGCGAAGCCTGTGCCCAGACCGCGCAGTGGCGGCGGGAGGGCCTCCTACCCGAGGAGTTCGTCACCTGGGTGAACCTCTCGGGCCGGCAGCTCGTCGGCGGCGGGATCAGCCGCACCGTCAGAGCCGCCCTCGAGGACGCCGGTCTCGCGGCGGAGTGTCTGGGCCTGGAGGTGACGGAGACGAGTCTCGTCGAGGAGGGCCCGGCCGGCGCGCGGGCCCGTGCGGAGCTCCAGCGGCTGCACGAAGAAGGCGTGCGAATCGCGATCGACGACTTTGGCACCGGCTTCTCGTCGCTCGGCCAGCTGCGCAGCTTCCCCGTGGACATGATCAAGGTCGACCGGTCGTTCGTGCACGGCATCGAGGCGGAGGCCAAGGATGCGGCGATCACCGCGAACCTCGTCACGCTCGCGCACGCACTGGGCGTCCTCGCGATCGCTGAGGGCATCGAGTCGGACAGCCAGCTCGCGTCGTTGCGCGGCCTCGGCTGCGACCTCGCCCAGGGCTACCTGTTCGCCCGCCCGCTGCCGGCCGAGGACGTGCGCAACGTTCTCGAGGGCGGCTTCGGCGATCTCGTCACCGCATCCGGCGCGGCCGCGTAGCCGCACCGCCTCAACGGCCGGCGAGTAGGCCGGCCACGAACCACTCGTCGAGCGGGTCGAAGCTGTCGTACGCCTGGCCGACGACCGCGATCTGCTCCAGCGGGTGCGGGCAGGCGACCTCGTCGGCCTCCTCGCGCAGCCGGGCGAGGCCGTCGACGTGGCCGACCGGGACTGCGGCCACGACCTCTGCGGCGCCCGCCTCCCGTGCCCAGCGGCACGCAGCTGCCAGCGTCAGCCCCGTGATGGCGCCGTCGTCGACGACGACCGCCGTGCGGCCGCTGACCGAGAGCTGCTCGTGCTCGAGCCTTGCCTCCAGCTCCTCCGCCGCTCGGCGCGCACGCTCCACCACGGGCTGGACGATCTCCTCGACGACGCCCTGGCGGAGGTAGGCCGGACCCGTGGCCGTGGTCGCGCCGAGCCGCACACCGCCCGCGTTCACGCGCTCCACGTCGACAGCCGTGAGCGGCGCTCCGAGCATCCGCGCCACCTCGACGGCGACGGCGACTCCTCCGCGCGCAACGCCGACGACCACCGCGTCCGGGTAGTCCCTCAGCGCCTGCCCGAGCTCCCTTCCCGCCGCGGCGCGGTCGCGGAAGAGCGGCTGGATCCAGGGCACGATCCGCAAGCCGTGATTGTGCCCCCGCCGCTCAGGGCACAACCTCGGTATGTCAGATGACGAACAGCGCCTGATCGAGGAGGCCCGCCGCAGCCGGGAGCAGACCGAGGAGCTGCGCAAGGAAGGCGAAGAGGAGGAAGCCGGCAACCCCTGGGCCAAGACGTCGAGCGGCGACGCCGAGTCCGTCACCGACGAAGAGGAATAGGCGGCGCACCGCGCGGCGAGGAGTGGGGGCGGGAGGATTCGAACCTCCGTTTGATCACATGCTCGGAGAGTTGCGGCGTGGCGGACTACGCGAGCTACTCGAAGCGCTTAGGCGCGTCCTTGAGGAGCTTGAGATGAGCTAGCTAGCTTGCGGAACGCCCTGGCCGAGTCGCCGAGCGGAATCGAACCGCTGAAGAGTGCTTTCAGGCGATGAAGGTGATGGCGGCCCTGTCCGTGGCCGGAGTCGTAACGGGCACGATCGTAGGTTCGACATGGGGCCCCCTGTGCAGAGCCTCACCGCCAGCTTCGGCAACGTCTCTGCCTCGCCTGCAAGCAGGTACTCCTGGATCGATCCTGGCCGGGCGACTCGCCAATACGACGAGCTGGCTCAGCTTTCTGAGCCTTGTCTGGCTCGATCGAACGTGCATCTCCTCGTGCCGGGTCTTAGAACCAGCCGCGGCGTCTGAAGAATGCGAGGAGCGCGACGAGGGCGACGGTCTCGGTGCCCACGCCCAGGACGAGGAACATCGGGCCGCTGTGGACGTGAGAAACCATCCAGTCGAAGTTCTGGCCGAAGAACCCGGTGATGAACGTCAGCGGCAGAAAGATGGTGGCGATGATCGTCAATTGCTTCATCACCGCGTTGGTTCGGTTCGAGACGGTTGAGAGGTAGACGTCCATCGCGCCCGTGAGAAGGTCGCGGTAGCTGTCGATCAGGTCGCTGATCCGGATCAGATGGTCGTAGACGTCGCGGAAGTAGTGCTCGTCCTCCTCGGCGAGTCCGGGCAGTTGGGCGACACCGCCCATCAGGCTCGCGAAGGCGTCGCGCTGAGGCGTCACGGTCTTGCGCATCCCGACGAGTTGTCTCTTCATCTGGAAGATCTCTTGGAGCTGGTTCTCGTCGGCCTTCAGGAAGATCGCGTCCTCGAGTT
>JBKPFI010000402.1:0-4257 GCA_046728775.1 Actinomycetota bacterium
CAGCGGGAGCATGATCCCCGCCGCCTCGACCATGCCGAGTGGCCGCGGGATGAACCACACGTGAAAGTGCGCGCCGCCGTCACCCCAGCGATAGAGGTGTACGCGGGCGATGTCCCCGAGCGAGAGGATCGCGCGCTCGACGCGCGCAGCGACCCGGCCGAAGTCGGCCGCCAGCGGTTCCGGCAGGCCCGCGAACGAGTCGACGTGCACGCGGCTCGCCAGCCAGACGGTGCCCGGGAGGCTGCCCCCGACCGGCGGGTGGAGCGTCCACTTCTCGTCCGACCAGACCGGCTTCGTCGACTTGCCGGTGCAAATGCCACAGGGCGGGCCGCCGGGCTCGCCGCGGCGGGGCGGCTCGGGGATGACGCGCTCGCCCGGCTCGCGCGGGACGAGCGGTTCGCGGTACGGAAGCGTCATGGTCATCGTCACGATGGCTCCTTTCGGTCGGTGATTTCGCCCGCCGCGCCCGCGAGGCCGTTCAGGACGACGCCGACGACCCGGCCGGCGGCCCGCTCCGCCGGCCAGCCGTGGCGCCCGCGCAGGTGGACGTACGGCCACGCGACTGCGTTGAAGGCGACGTCCGCCGCCTCGACGAAGTCCTCACAAGGCGAGAGCGAGCCGTCCGCGGCGCCCTCCCGCAGGAACTGGATGAAGGGGTGGAGGTAGTCGGGCGGCTGGCCCGGTGCGGTGTCCTGGTGGAACGCCTCGTCGGTTGCGAGCATGAGCGGCAGGTGCCTGTCGAGGAGGTCGCAGAGCGCGGAGAGGCCGCGCTCGAGCCGATCGCGGCCGCTGCCGTCCGAGGTGAGGATCGGGTACATCGTGTCGCGGAAGTCCGCGGCGAGCTCGCCGACCAGGGCGCTCACGAGCACTTCCAGCGTCAGGCCCTGCCGCCAGAGCGTCGAACGAGCCCGGCCGGCGGCCTGCGCCACCTGCTCGAGCGTGAGACCGTCCCAGCCGTGCTCCCGCAACACCGCGATCGTGGCGCGGCGGAGCTCCTCATCGACTACCGGGGTGCGCTGTCGCATCGCGGATGGTTCAGACATGCAACACTAATGTTGCACGGACCGCGAGGCGAACGCAAGTCAGGCCCCGCGTTGGACGCGTTGCGCTACGTGCAGGAGATACTCGTCGCGGTTGAGCGGGTTGAGGTCCGTCCGCGGCCGAGTCGGGGTGGTGCCGTTGACCTCCCGGTACGAGTCGAAGGCGCTCTCGAAAACGCCTTCTCCGCGCGAGAGCGCGGGCAACCGCCGGCGCAGCTCGTGGACGCAGGCGGCCGGGATCTCGCCCTCGAGCGTGCACCAGGAGCCGCGGATCGTCGGCGTCCCTGGAACGGCATGCATGCGGGCCAGCGCCGGCAGCGCCGGTCCGAGCGTGTCGGCCGGCAGCTCGAGGTGAAACCGGTGGATCGGCTCGCACACCTTCGTCCCCGCCTGCTTCAGCGCGCTCATGAGCACGAGCAGCGTTAGGTTGCGGAAGTCGCCGGCCGTGCCCGACATCTCCTTCGCGAAGCCTTGGTGGGCGTGGCTCTGGCGCGGGTAGTAGCCGGTGTGCGTCAGCGTAACGACGCAGTCGGTCACGCGCCAGCCGTGGATGCCCTGCTGTAGGGCCTCGTGCACGGTCTCCTCGACCGCCTTGAAGAAGGCGCGCGGCATTGTCCCGAGGACCGAGCTGTCACGGCGGTAGTCGACGCCGCTGCCGATCGGAGTCGGCTCGACGCGCAGCCCGACGGTTGCGACGAACGGGTTGCCGCCTTTGCGGATGAACTCGACGGCTTCGCCGGTGCCGACGGGCCGCTCGACGCAGATCGTCGTGGTCCCGCGGAAGCCGGCCTCGACGCCGAAGTCATCGGCGAGCGTCTGCTGGATGACCTCCTTCTGCACCTCGCCGTAGAGCGAGAGGAACAGCTCCTGGCGGACGTCGTCCTGGCGAAGGTTGATCAGCGGGTCCTGCTCCGCGAGCTGGGTGAGTGCGAGGTGCAGCCTTCCCTTGTCCTCGGGGCGGCGCGGAAACACCACCGTCTCGAGCGTCGGAGGGGCGAAGTGATGGTCCTCGAGGTTCGGCTGCGCGGCGCCGATCGGGTCGCCGATCTTCACGTCGTGGAGGCCCCATAGCTTCCCGATCTGGCCGGCAGCAACCGACGGGCGCTGCACCGCCGGCCCCCGTTCGAAGACGCTGATGCCGGTGACCTTGCGGTTGTCGTCGAGCCGGTCGCGGGTCTTGATCGTGCCGGAGAACATCCGGACGTAGGCGATCTTCTCGCCCGCCGGCCCGCGCTCGACCTTGAAGACCGTGCCGGAGGCCGGACCGTCCGCGTCGCCTTCCAGGGCCGGCAGCAGTTCGGCGATCCCCGCGCCGAGCGCGTCGACGCCGGTGCCGGTGAGCGCGGAGCCGAAGAACACCGGATGCACGAGCGCGCCCTTCGTCTGCGCCGCCAGTCGCTCACGGAGCTCACCGTACGAGACGGTCGCCTCGTCGTCCACGTAGGCCGAGAGCAGCTCGTCGTCGTTCGTCGACAGGAGGTCGGCGAGCGCGCCAGCGAAGCCGACGTCGCGCTCGGCGTATGGCCGGAAGGCCGCTGCGCGCGTCCCCAGGCCGTGGGTCGAGCCCATCGCCACCACCGCGGGCGTCAGCCTCTCGCGGATGCCTTGCATGGTCCGCTCGGCGTCCGCGCCCAGCCGGTCGAGCTTGTTCACGAAGACGAGCGTCGGAACGCGCAGCCGCTGCAGCGCCCGCATCAGCACGCGCGTCTGCGGCTGGACGCCCTCGACGGCCGAGATCACGAGCACTGCGCCGTCGAGGACGCTCAGCACGCGTTCGACCTCGGCAATGAAGTCCGGGTGGCCGGGCGTGTCGATCAGGTTGACGGTGACGTCGTCGATCGCGAACGAGACCACCGCGGACTTGATCGTGATTCCGCGCTGCTGCTCGAGCGCGAGGGTGTCGGTCTGCGTGCTGCCGTCGTCGACGCTGCCGGGCTCGTCGATGACGCCGGCCGCGTTCAGCAGCCGTTCGGTGAGAGTTGTCTTACCGGCGTCTACATGCGCCAGGATCCCCAAGTTGAGCGTTCTGCGAAGCAAGCGTCATACCCTCCGAGTAGGTCACAAAGGCCTGGATGGACATGACAGGTGCGCGCATTTCCGCTCCTTGGTGGACTGGCGCTTGACGAGCCGCGAAGACTAGCGCAGGCCCGCGCGGAAGACTCGGCGTTCCGCTTCACCAGCAACGCGCGGACGCAGTCAGCGTCTGGCTTCAGCGGGCGGCGCACGGTGTCCCCGGCCCGAACGACGCCCGGCCTCGACATGCCGCCCGTCAGCGGGACTCCTGCTCGGAGTCGAGCCATCCCTCGGGCTCGACGATCTCCAACACGCCGGAGGGAGCACCGAGCGCCTCGACCGTGCGCTTCGCGGCCTCGTCGACGTGTACGCGCGGGGGCGGGGGCGGAGCCTCCTCGTAGTACGTCCCGGGCCCGTAGAGCCGCCCGTAGCGCAGGACGACGCCGCCGGCCGCGAGGACCAACCGCTCGAGCTCCTCGACCGCGGCGCCTGCGTCTCCCGAAGGTCGCCACGCCACGCTCTCCGCGAGGAACTTGTCCGCACCTGCCGCTCGCGCCGCCGCCAGGAGGTTCCGTGTCCCTTCGCGGCGGATGCGCACGTTCGCCTCGCGGAGCTCGTGGATCGAAGCGGCGTCATCCGGAAGGTCCGTGAGCTCGTCCAACACGGCGTCGGGTCGGAAGGAAACGACCGCGTCCTCGAGGCCCGCGGCGTCGAACACGTCGCAGATGACCGGCTCGGCACCGAGGGCCCGGATCGTGTCCGCCTTCTGCGGTGACCGGGTCATCCCCGCGACCTGGTGAGCACCGGCGACGAGCAGCCGTAGAAGGCGCAGACCGATCACGCCCGTCGCTCCTGCAAGGAAGACCTTCACGGAGAAAAGCCTGCCGAAGCGGGGACGTTCAATCTCGCCCAAATAGAGAGCCCCGCGAGCTGCGGGGCTCTCCGTAGCAGGCCTGTAAGCCGGATTCTGTCGAGGGTGACCATCCGTCTCTGCGGCTTACCCGGCTCCTCGGCGGGCCGCGTCGGCGGAGCCTGTTCGCCTTGCACCGGACGGGGTTTGGCGAGCCGCCGTGTCGCCACGACGCTGGTGGGCTCTTACCCCACCGTTTCACCCTTACCTTCGACGTCTCGCGAGATCCGTCGCCGGCGGTCTCCTTTCTGTGCCACTTTCCGTCGGCTTTCGCCGCCTGGGTCGCCCCAGCGT
>JBKPFI010000270.1:0-3994 GCA_046728775.1 Actinomycetota bacterium
GGGACAGCCAGATCAACTGCTGGAACGACAAGTACTACTGGGGCTTCTGGCGGCCGATGGCTGCTATTCACGGAGCGGATACCGACGGCAATCCCGCGACCCTGGCCGATCCAGACTGGGAGCCGTTGTTCGTCCCGACCCTCGATCCGGCAATCGCCGGCCTCGGTCCGCCGCTGATCACGCCGCCCTTCCCAGATCACCCGTCAGGCCACCTTTGCTACACGACCTCGAGCCTGAGCGCACTGCGTGCCTTCTTCGGCATCGACGAGGTGAGCTTCTACCTCACCAGCAGCCGCTTCCCCGGCGAGCAGCGCTACTTCGACAGCTTCTCCGACGTGATCAACGAGCTGATCGAGGCACGGATCTGGGCAGGGATCCACTTTCGGACGGACGACGAGCAGGGAATGGAGCTCGGCCGCAGGGTCGCCCGCTGGACGACGCTGCACTACTTCATGCCGCTGCGCTGAGGCACGCCTCGCGAGGGGCCGCTCGTCCGCGGCCCCTCACGCGCGGTCTTTACAACCTGCCGCGCGGAGGCATCATGGGAAGAGAACAAGGCGTGTCTGCGGCCCGCCTCCGCCCAAGGAGGGCCGATGAGCCCGGCACGGAACAGAGAGTCGACATGAGCACCTGGGCCTGGGTGATCGTGGCGTTCGCCGGGTTCGTCCTTATCTCGGCCGTCGTCACGCTGCTGCTGGGCGCGATCCTGGGGCAGATCGACCGGCACGACGCGTCCGAGCTCGAGGCGGAGCTCTGGGCATCCGCGCCCGTCCGACGCGAGGACGCCGCGGAGAAGGCGCCGAGGAGGCGCGCAGCGCTCATGGAGCGCGTCGGCGCACGGCGCTCGCACCGCTAGCGGAGCCTCAGTGCGTGACGCTGACGAGACGGAACTCCTCGTGGTGGCCCTTGACCACGCGCTCCAGGATCTCGCCTACTCCGGCGACGTAGTACTTCTCCTCCGTCTGCGGCTCGAGCGGACTGAACTCGCTCGTAACGAGTGAGCGGTCGAACGAGCCGTACGGCACCTTGACCGGGCCGCGGTAGCCGAGCACGTGCGCCTCGTCAAGCGCCTCGCCCGGCGGGTAGTACTCCTGCCGGTAGCTGTCGCCGGGCCGGGGGTCGGCGGGCATGATGATCCCGGGCTCGGCACCGTGGACGCCCGAGCGCCACGAGTCGCTCGCCTTGACGAAGCGCCCGTGCTCCCGCTCGAAGGAGTCCTCGCCCAGGTACCAGACGTTCCCCTGCTTGTCCTGGGCGTAGAAGTCGAGCGTCCGCTCGATCGGCCGTCCGTGCTCGGAGACGGTGTCGCGTACCACCGTCGCGTTGATGCCGAAAATCGTCTTCTTGTCGTGGGTGACGACCTCGTCGTCGGTTTGCGGCGTCGTGCGACGCGTGCCCGCGTAGTGGCAGGCCGTGCCCGGCTCGAGCGGCCAGAAGCGGTTGTCGACGGTCGGCACGAAGTTCGCCGGGTCGACCGCTGGCGCGTAGTGGCCGTGAATCGGCGCGAGGCTGGAGGCCGAGCCCGGCCGAGCCGTGGTGGTGTGCCCGCTGCTCGACGAGCCGCAGCCGGCGGCAAGCACGACGAGGACTGTGAGCGCGATCGGCGCCCGTCTGGGCATGCGCCGTCTTCTAGCGGCCCCGGATGCAATGACGATGAACGCCGCTCAGTACTCTTCGTTCTGCGGCAGGTCGTCGGTGATCTCGAACCAGGGCGCCCTTCGACCCGACGAAGATGGGCTCGGTAGGCCGAATCGACGGCGCGTCGACGAGCGGAGCCCATCGCGACGTGCACGTAGGCGCCGTCGCGCACGACCGAGTAGAGCAGCGAGCCGCACACGCCGCAGCGGGTGTGGTTCAGGTCGTCGTCGCCGAAGATCAGCAGTGAGTCCCGGCCGGCCGTCACCTCCAGCTTCTCCCGCTCGATCCCCGCGAACGGCTTGAACGCCGACCCGGTCCCGGCACGGCAACGCGAGCAGTGGCAGTTCGCCGCGTAGAGAAACTCGTCGGGAACCTGGTACCGAACCGCGCCGCACTCACACGCGCCTGCAAGCAGGCCGTCGGCGGAGCCTTGGGACGCTTCCGGGGCCATCCGTGCTCCTTTCTCCTCGATCTGCGATCATCGCCGCCGCGTGTCGGAGCCGCTCCCCTCCGTCTTGCTGCTCGATCTCGACGACACGATCCTCGACGATACGGGAGCGCGCGACGAGTGCTGGCGGGTGGCGTGCGCCGAGGCGGGCGAGGCCCATCCTGGGCTCGACCCCGAAACGCTTCTGCGGGAGGTCGACCGGGTGCGCGAGGCGTTCTGGAGCGATCCCGCTCGGCACGCGGAGTGGCGCCAGCGCATGCGTGAGGCGTGGGGGCGGATCGCGTCCGAGGCGCTCGGTGTGCTAGGAGTCGACGATCCCGCTCTGGCTTCGCGAATCGGCAACCGGCACTTCGAGTTGCGTGACGCCGCGCTCGCGCCGCTTCCCGGTGCGGTCGACGCGTTGCATCACCTGCGGTCGCTGGGAGTGAAGCTCGGGCTCCTCACGAACGGCGGGGGCGAGGCCCAGCGCGCGAAGATCGAGCGGTTCGCGCTCGCCACCCATTTCGACTACATCGGAATCGAGGGCGAGGTCGGCTACGGCAAGCCGCACCGCGGCGCCTACGAAGCGGCGCTGCGTGGCCTTCGAGCCTCTCCGGACGAGACGTGGATGGTCGGCGACAACCTGGAATGGGACGTCGGCGGCGCCCAGGCAGTCGGGATCTACGGGATCTGGCTCGACAAGCACGGCCGCGGCCTGCCACGCGACGCGACGGCGCGGCCGGATCGAATCATTCGCTCCATCGCGGAGCTGCTCCCGGCTGCGTCGGCGCGGGCCGTGGCTTCCGAGCAGAAGGGCCGGGACCCCGCCGCAACGAGGCCCGGCCCACGCGAATTCTTCCCTAGTTAGTGACCGTCGAACCAGCTCCAGAGCAGCACGGTTCCACCCCCTCGCGTCCATTTCGGGTGCTACCTAAGGCTTGAGACGTCTGTCGTTCGCAACGGGGAGGCGAAGACACACGGAGATTACGACACGACGTGCGTCCGCCCTCGACCTCGTACCCCTCAATGGGCGTGACTGGGATCGAACCAGTGACCTCCCGCGTGTGAAGCGGGCGCTCTCCCGCTGAGCTACACGCCCTCAGCCGTGTCAGGATACCGCCGTCGCGGCGGGCTTTGCCCGGCGCGGCTCGCGGCGCTTTTTGGATCAGCAAAACCAAGCTGAAGTCGTCATGCCTCGCGCCAGCGAGGCGGACTTCAGCTTGTCCGCTAGGATCGCCTTCTCGGGCTGGGCCCCGTGCGGTGGGAGCTTGCGAACCGCGTCAGATCCGGGAGGAAGCAGCGCTAAGCAATGCCTCTCAGGCGCGCGGTGTGTCCGGCCCGAGAACCGTTAGTTAGAGTCGCAGGGTGGCCGCCCTCTACCGCAAGTACCGCCCGCAGGACTTCGACGAGGTCGTCGGCCAGGAGGCCGTTACGCGGACGCTGAAGAACGCGATCGCGCACGGGCAGATCAGGCAGGCGTACCTCTTCGCCGGCCCGCGCGGCACCGGCAAGACGTCGCTCGCGCGGATCCTCGCCAAGGCGCTGAACTGCGCGCAGGGGCCGACGCCGACGCCCGACAAGACGTGCCACGCCTGCCGGGCGATCGCCGACGGCACCTCGCTCGACGTGATCGAGATGGACGCGGCTTCGCAGCGCGGGATCGACGACATCCGCGAGATCCGCGAGCGCGTCGTGCTGCAGCCGGTCGAGGGCCGCTACAAGGTCTACATCCTCGACGAGGCCCACCAGCTCACCGATGCTGCCTTCAACGCGCTGCTGAAGCTGATCGAGGAGCCTCCGCCCCACCTCGTCTTCGTCTTCTGCACGACCGACCTCGGGAAGATGCTCCCGACGGTCCGCTCGCGCTGCCAGACGTTCGTGTTCGCGCGGCCTCGCCTGCCGGAGCTCGTGCAGGTGCTGCGCCGAGTC